>NZ_CP157578.1:1762500-1953236 GCF_046352925.1 Streptococcus sp. KHUD_011
CCTACCATACCTATAAAGGTATCCACAGCTTCGGTAAATTGTTTTAGCCCCGGTACATTTTCGGCGCAGGGTCACTCGACTAGTGAGCTATTACGCACTCTTTGAATGAATAGCTGCTTCTAAGCTAACATCCTAGTTGTCTGTGCAACCCCACATCCTTTTCCACTTAACAATTATTTTGGGACCTTAGCTGGTGGTCTGGGCTGTTTCCCTTTCGACTACGGATCTTAGCACTCGCAGTCTGACTGCCGACCATAATTCATTGGCATTCGGAGTTTATCTGAGATTGGTAATCCGGGATGGACCCCTCACCCAAACAGTGCTCTACCTCCAAGAATCTCTAATGTCGACGCTAGCCCTAAAGCTATTTCGGAGAGAACCAGCTATCTCCAAGTTCGTTTGGAATTTCTCCGCTACCCACAAGTCATCCAAGCACTTTTCAACGTGCCCTGGTTCGGTCCTCCAGTGCGTCTTACCGCACCTTCAACCTGCTCATGGGTAGGTCACATGGTTTCGGGTCTACGTCATGATACTAATTCGCCCTATTCAGACTCGGTTTCCCTACGGCTCCGTCTCTTCAACTTAACCTCGCATCATAACGTAACTCGCCGGTTCATTCTACAAAAGGCACGCTCTCACCCATTAACGGGCTCGAACTTGTTGTAGGCACACGGTTTCAGGTTCTATTTCACTCCCCTCCCGGGGTGCTTTTCACCTTTCCCTCACGGTACTGGTTCACTATCGGTCACTAGGAAGTATTTAGGGTTGGGAGATGGTCCTCCCAGATTCCGACGGGATTTCACGTGTCCCGCCGTACTCAGGATACTGCTAGGTACAAAGACTATTTTAAATACGAGGCTATTACTCTCTTTGGCTGATCTTCCCAAATCATTCTTCTATAATCTTTGAGTCCACATTGCAGTCCTACAACCCCGAAGAGTAAACTCTTCGGTTTGCCCTTCTGCCGTTTCGCTCGCCGCTACTAAGGCAATCGCTTTTGCTTTCTCTTCCTGCAGCTACTTAGATGTTTCAGTTCACTGCGTCTTCCTCCTCACATCCTTAACAGATGCGGGTAACAGGTAGTACCTGTTGGGTTCCCCCATTCGGAAATCCCTGGATCATCGCTTACTTACAGCTACCCAAGGCATATCGTCGTTTGTCACGTCCTTCTTCGGCTCCTAGTGCCAAGGCATCCACCGTGCGCCCTTATTAACTTAACCTTATTTTCTGACCTTTCAGTCATAAACTCTTATTAATACTACAGCGTTTTCGGTTTATTTTCTTGTTACTATTTGATATAGATATTCAATTTTCAATGTGCATTACTTGGTGATCTCTCACCAATGGAGCCTAGCGGGATCGAACCGCTGACCTCCTGCGTGCAAAGCAGGCGCTCTCCCAGCTGAGCTAAGGCCCCACAAGACCTCTCAAGACTAAACAAGACCAATGCGCAGTTCCTTATCCTTAGAAAGGAGGTGATCCAGCCGCACCTTCCGATACGGCTACCTTGTTACGACTTCACCCCAATCATCTATCCCACCTTAGGCGGCTGGCTCCTTACGGTTACCTCACCGACTTCGGGTGTTACAAACTCTCGTGGTGTGACGGGCGGTGTGTACAAGGCCCGGGAACGTATTCACCGCGGCGTGCTGATCCGCGATTACTAGCGATTCCGACTTCATGTAGGCGAGTTGCAGCCTACAATCCGAACTGAGACTGGCTTTAAGAGATTAGCTTGCCGTCACCGGCTTGCGACTCGTTGTACCAGCCATTGTAGCACGTGTGTAGCCCAGGTCATAAGGGGCATGATGATTTGACGTCATCCCCACCTTCCTCCGGTTTATTACCGGCAGTCTCGCTAGAGTGCCCAACTGAATGATGGCAACTAACAATAGGGGTTGCGCTCGTTGCGGGACTTAACCCAACATCTCACGACACGAGCTGACGACAACCATGCACCACCTGTCACCTCTGTCCCGAAGGAAAACTCTATCTCTAGAGCGGTCAGAGGGATGTCAAGACCTGGTAAGGTTCTTCGCGTTGCTTCGAATTAAACCACATGCTCCACCGCTTGTGCGGGCCCCCGTCAATTCCTTTGAGTTTCAACCTTGCGGTCGTACTCCCCAGGCGGAGTGCTTAATGCGTTAGCTGCGGCACTAAACCCCGGAAAGGGTCTAACACCTAGCACTCATCGTTTACGGCGTGGACTACCAGGGTATCTAATCCTGTTTGCTCCCCACGCTTTCGAGCCTCAGCGTCAGTTACAAGCCAGAGAGCCGCTTTCGCCACCGGTGTTCCTCCATATATCTACGCATTTCACCGCTACACATGGAATTCCACTCTCCCCTCTTGCACTCAAGTTAAACAGTTTCCAAAGCGTACTATGGTTAAGCCACAGCCTTTAACTTCAGACTTATCTAACCGCCTGCGCTCGCTTTACGCCCAATAAATCCGGACAACGCTCGGGACCTACGTATTACCGCGGCTGCTGGCACGTAGTTAGCCGTCCCTTTCTGGTAAGATACCGTCACAGTGTGAACTTTCCACTCTCACACTCGTTCTTCTCTTACAACAGAGCTTTACGATCCGAAAACCTTCTTCACTCACGCGGCGTTGCTCGGTCAGACTTCCGTCCATTGCCGAAGATTCCCTACTGCTGCCTCCCGTAGGAGTCTGGGCCGTGTCTCAGTCCCAGTGTGGCCGATCACCCTCTCAGGTCGGCTATGTATCGTCGCCTTGGTGAGCCGTTACCCCACCAACTAGCTAATACAACGCAGGTCCATCTGGTAGTGATGCAATTGCACCTTTTAAGCAAATGTCATGCAACATCTACTATTATGCGGTATTAGCTATCGTTTCCAATAGTTATCCCCCACTACCAGGCAGGTTACCTACGCGTTACTCACCCGTTCGCAACTCATCCAGAGAAGCAAGCTCCTCCTTCAGCGTTCTACTTGCATGTATTAGGCACGCCGCCAGCGTTCGTCCTGAGCCAGGATCAAACTCTCATTAAAAGTTTGAGTTCTCACTCATTTCTGTCACTGACAGATTTATTGTTTTTTTCATTGTTCAGTACTACAACAATTGTTGTAGTGCCCTGCACATTGGTTCGTCTTGTTCAGTTTTCAAAGGTCTTTGTCACTCGCTTCTCTCAAGTGACAACTATATTAGTATATCACAGTCGCTTTCGCTTGTCAACACTTTTTTGAAACTTTTTTTAAAACTTTTTTCATCAAGTGTTTCATCTGCAACATACCATAGTCCGTACGGGATTCGAACCCGTGTTACCGCCGTGAAAAGGCGGTGTCTTAACCCCTTGACCAACGGACCTGAGTTGTTATTTTCAACTCTTACTATTATACCCACTTTTTAAACTTTGTCAACTACTTTTTTTATCTTTTTTCAAGTTGAGTAAAAAGAGCCAGAATTTTACTGACTCTTCTATTGATTATTAAACTTAGAAGCACGTTCTTCTCCCCACCAATACGGGATTAGTTCTGCGACTTTAGCTTTTTTTCTTATATTATAGTCCATCATGAATTCTGCATCTTTATTTTCAGCGTTCAACTCTAAGAGGAATTCTCTGCAAGCGCCACAAGGCATACCCGAACTTCCACCATAAGGTGGTTTGTCTCGAAAGGCTAAGACTTTTTTAACCTTAGTTTGTCCTGAAAATTGGTACATATTGAAGAGTGCTGCCCGCTCTGCGCAGAGATGGAACACACCACAGGTCCCCTCCATACAGAATCCTGTAAATATTTGTCCATCTTCTGCTTCTACTGCAGCTACAACATGATTGGCATAAACAAAGTCTGATACTTCATGTGGATTGTATAGTTTCTGTGCTTCTTCATACATCTTTTCCCAGATGTCCATTGTTGCATCCTTCTTATTTAGAGATTTCTTTTAGCATATTTTCGATATGCTGAATTGATTTTTCACGTCCAAGCAAGAAAATCGTATCTGGCAATTCTGGTCCGTGCATTTCACCTGAAACTGCGATACGAATAGGCATGAAAAGATTTTTTCCTTTAATACCTGTTTCTTTTTGGACTGCTTTGATTTGTGGGAAAATATTTTCTGTTACAAATTCATCATCTGACATTGCTTCGAGTTTTGCTTTAAAGGCTTCAAGAACTGTTGGAACTGTGTCTCCCGCCATAACTTCACGCTCTGCTTCTGTCAATTCTGGGAAATCCGAGAAGAAAAGATCTGTCAATGGAATAATTTCATCTACTGATTTCATTTGTGGTTTATAGAGCTCAACTAGTTTTTCAGCCTTGTCAGTTAAACGGTCCGCTTCCTCTAAGAATGGTTTTGCCATCTCAAAGATAGTTTCTAGGTCTGCATTCTTGATATAATCATTGCTCATCCAGTCGAGTTTTTTCTGGTCAAAGGCTGCTGGAGACTTGCTCAGGCGGTTTTCATCGAAAAGTTTAATGAGTTCTTCACGAGAGAAGATTTCATCTTCGCCACCTGGGTTCCAACCAAGAAGAGCAATAAAGTTAAAGACTGCTTCTGGTAAATAACCTTTTTTACGGTAGTCTTCGATAAACTGAAGGGTGTTGGTGTCACGTTTAGACAATTTTTTCCCAGTTTCAGAGTTGATAATCAAGGTCATATGACCGAACTCTGGAGCTTCCCAACCAAGTGCTTCATAGACCATAAGCTGTTTTGGTGTATTAGCAATGTGGTCATCTCCACGGATTACATGAGAGATTTGCATATCATGGTCATCGATGACAACGGCAAAGTTGTAAGTTGGGTAACCGTCTTTCTTTTGGATAACCCAGTCACCACCAATATTGCCACCTTCAAATTCGATATCACCTTTAACCATATCATGCCACTTGTAGATACCTGACTCATTGACCGCCAAACGAACTGTTGGAATGATACCAGCTGCTTCACGTTCTGCGATGTAAGCTGCTTTTTCTTCTTCACTCATACCAAGGTATTCGTTAATGTAGCGAGGTGTTTCACCAGCTGCTTCTTGGCGTTCGCGTTCAGTTGCCAACTCTTCTTCTGTAACGTAAGATTTGTAGGCTTTTCCTTCAGCTAAGAGTTGGTCGATATATTTTTGATAGAGTTCCAAACGCTCAGACTGGCGGTAGTTTTCATGAGTTTCTGGACTTTCATCCCAATCCATACCCAACCAACGAAGGTTTTCAAGCTGTGAACGTTCTCCATCTTCGACGTGGCGCTTACGGTCAGTATCTTCGATACGGATAATAAAAGTTCCACCATGATGACGTGCGTAAAGGTAGTTAAACAATGCTGTACGGGCATTTCCGATGTGTAGTAGTCCTGTTGGACTTGGTGCGTAACGTACGCGGATATCTTTTGACATAGTTTCTCCTATAAAGTCTCTAGGCGTCTGCCTTTTTGCTCTCTATATTATATCACAAGTCTTGGCTGAGTCCAATTTCTATGGATAAAGAGAGTAAAAAGAGTGGATAAACCACTCTTTTCTTCCATTATTATAGACGTGCGTTAAGTTCTTTGCTCAATTCTTCAAATCCTGGTTTTCCAAGAAGGGCAAACATGTTACGTTTGTAAGCTTCAACACCTGGTTGGTCAAATGGGTTGATGGCATTCAAGTAACCTGAAAGGGCGATAGCCAATTCGAAGAAGTAGATTGTATAACCAAGAGTGAAGGCATCTTGCTCAGGAAGAGTAACATACATGTTTGGTACGTCACCATCTGTGTGGGCAAGAAGAACACCGTCAGTCGCTTTTTTGTTTACAAAGTCAACATCTTTTCCTTGGAGGTAGCCAAGTCCATCAAGATCTTCTTCCAAAGTAGGAATAATCACGTTCTTACGTGGTTTGTCAACACGGACAACTGTTTCAAACATGATACGAGTTCCTTCTTGGATAAATTGTCCAAGTGAGTGCAAGTCAGTTGAGAAGTTGGCTGAAGTTGGGTAGATACCTTTTTGGTCTTTCCCTTCTGTTCAAGCACCCCTTGTGGATGCATTTGCTGGAAATTCCCTTGCACTGACTGGCTAGTTTGATTGACTTGCCAATCAACCACTGCGTCATCTATTTTTTCTAATTTAGACCCAGAAGCCTGGACTTTTTGTCCAGGCTCTGAATCAATTTTTTAGACTTTTATTTTTCTAAATTGCTTGATTTGAAATTTTATTATGGTTAAGCAGTTTCAAAAATCTGAATGGTAGAATCTTTATCAATTACTACCGCTTGATCTGCTACAACATGGAGTGTACCAGGAAGGCTCCCCTCTTTTGAACCATCAAAAGAAATCGTGATATGTCCCAGTCCAGTTAAATTTTTTTCTACTACATTTCCTACGGAACTAATCGAATATTCCTGATTATCTACCACCAGCTTGCCACCTTCTAGTATTGCACCTAGAAGATTTTTGTTATCGATTTTAAAACAATACTCTGCTAAGTCTTCCGGAGCTTCTTCTCCAAACAAAATGAGCATATTGGCATCTTGAATCATATTCTGAGCTTCAGGCCCCACTTGAATTACTTTAGCTTCAAAAATTTTCTTCATCTAATTCCTATTCATCCTTTCTCAAATCTGTCATAAACTTATGCTTATAGATAAGTTTAACATAATAGTTGCTATGTTTACGTGCATCTATCAAAAGTTTACTGATAAAGGCCAATACTAGCTATCCAAGCTACTAGCACCCGCGGAACACCATTGAGAAAGCGTGAATAAAGCACAGAAGGGACACCAACCTCAACTGTTTCAGCCTTGGCTTCAGATAGACCGAGTGCTACAGGAATGAAATCACAACCGTTTTGAGTGTTGATAGCAAATATAGCTGGCAGAGCCATTTGGGGCGGAATAGTCCCTTTGCCGATTTCAACTCCAATTAAGGTTCCAATAATCTGACTGATAACAGCTCCGGGGCCTAACAAAGGAGATAGGAATGGCAAGGAACAGATAAAGCCAATCAAAATGAGTCCCCAGATGTTCCCAGCTAGGGGAACCATTAATTTTGCCAGCCAATTTCCAACACCTGAACCTTGAATAACCCCAATCAGCAAGGAAACAAAGGCCATGAAAGGAATGATCGTGTTGAGCATTGTTTGGATGGCTTCACGAGCAGCCTGGTTGAAAGTCGCAACGACCTTCCCAGCGCCCATCCCAATTCTTGCTACAATACTTGTTTCAGCTTTTTGCTCTGTAATTTTTTTACTAGTATCGTAAGTTGGCTTTTCTGTTACCACAGTTGTCGCTTTTTCGTCTTCATTAGCAGCAGAAATTTGATTAAGGCCAACTGCTGACACATAGATTTCCTCGGTTATATATTGAGCTAGAGGCCCACTTTTCCCTGTAGCGACAATATTTATTGTAGGGATCCCCTTTTTAGGATAAATACCACAGCGAAGAGTACCGCCACAATCCACGATTGCTAAAGCAATTTCCTCATCTGGGATAGAAGTTTTAAACCCATTAACAGCTTCCATACCGGTCAAATCAGCAATTTTATCTACAATATCTGGCTTTTCTCCTCCGCCAGTGATATAGATGAATTTATGCTTAGCTTCACTAGGTGTAATGACCAAAGGTCCTCCGAAACCGCCATTTCCTTTAACAACTTTTATACTCTTATATGACATAATTTCACTCTTTCTATAAATCAAATGTTTTACTCAAGGTAACACCTTGCTGTTTTGCTACATAAGCAGTTGTAAAATCGGTCACCCAACCGCCTACAAAGTTCATGACAAGCCCAACAAGCATGTAACGAATGGCTAAGTCCATTTGACTTAAACCTAAAGTTTGAATTCCTGTTGCAATTCCCATCCATACAAACAATTCCCCAGGATTGATATGCGGAAATACACCATTTGAAGTGTGGCAGAACTGCATCTGAGCTGCTACAAAACTAGGTTTATAATATTCTGGTAAGAAACGTCCCATACTGATTGCCATCGGATTCCCCAGCATAAAGGCAGAAATGAAAGGTAAAATCATATACCGGCTAACAGGATTTTTGGCAGAAATCTTAGCCAGGGAATTGACCTTCTCTTCTCCCAAGAAAGCGATAAGGGTATTCATTGCAATCAATAGCATCAAGACAAGCGGTACAATATTTGTCATCCAGCTAATAAAGGTTTCTCCACCTAATTGGAAGAGTTTCATAAAACTCTCTGCAAAATTTGTAATGTGATTCATAAGGAACTCCCTTTCTTATTTTTTTTAAATAACTGTTTAATAGATAATTGTAAGTAATTCGCATAAAAGCCGAATCCCAGAAAAGAATCAGATGAACTTGTCTCTTTCTCAATACCTGCCTCATTCCAAAGATAGACTTTTCTAGCATCTTCTATGGCTGATTGCATCAACTTATTTTCTTTTCTCACAAGAGGATTATACTTGTCAAAATAATGGATGTCTTCTCCAACATAATCGTCCATATTTTGAAAACGTGCTAAGATTGTGACTCCTTGCATTTTGCTAGCTTTAAGAACCCGACCGTTTTCATCAACCGCGAACATGACAATCGTACCGGATTTGATTCTTCCGGACTTCCTGCCAATCGCTACGCGCCCCAGTTTTCGGAGCATCGTATAGGTCTTATTGAAGTCTTTGAGTTGCTGCCAGCCGAGGAACATTTGAAATATATAAGCTGCCATGACAAATACAGCGAAAATTATTAGCGAATTCATTAAAATACTCCTTTGCTCTTAGAAAATGATAGAAACTCTGTCTCTGTTTCTACAGCCCTCAATGCTTCTTTTAGAGAAGGCTCTCCTGCAATTCGAAAAATGTCGTCATACAATTCCAGCAATTCACTCTCCATTTTGCTTTCAATTTCTGAGGGAATGGCGACTAGAAAGATAAATTCAATCCAATCATCTCCTTTTTGATAAGGCTCTTCTAGCTTTCCAAACATTAAAATAGTCTTTGCATAACCCTGGTTAATTGTATGGGGGAAGGCAATTCCTCCACCAAAAATGGTTGATTGTTTTTTATCCCTATCAATTATCCGATTTCTAAAACCTTCATCAATCATCTGAAGTTTCTCTAACTCTGCAACCATATTTAGCAAGTATTGCTGATAGGTTTTTTGGGGAGTCAAACGAAGAAAACGTAAGCTGACTGTTTCTAGATTTTTTTGATGAAAAGCATTGGCCCTCTGCCATTCTTCCTGCAGCCATTGATCATCAAAAAGATGATTAACTTGAATGACTGGAGATTTAGAATCTTTATATTTTAGAGGAACTGTCGTAAAAATCGCGAAATAGTCCTGATTCAAATCCAGATTAAAATCCTCTTCAGAATACTGAGTAATGTCTACATCATTTCCAAGAATTCGTCTGAGTTGCTGAATAATCATCGCAGCAGTTCCTCTTCCTGTTGTGCAAACTACAGCTATCTGCTTGCGAGAACCATTTACAACAGAGTTTTGCTTTCTTAAAATCATTTCAAAATACAAAGCCAGATATCCGATTTCAGATAATTCCAATTCAGAACCAAAAATTGCAGATAGTTCTTCTCCAGCAATTTTCGCCATTTCAAAAGCAAAAGGATATTGAGTTTGAACCTCGCCATGGAATATATCATTAGCTTGCACATGGAAAATCAGTCGATTGATTAAGGAGCCTAGATGAGACTTGATTTCTTCAAATAATTCTTCATCATCAAAGTTAACCAACATTGTTTCTTTGACTTTCTTGACAATCCCTTGAAAAATGTTTGCAAGCTGTTCAGATTGATAAGACGGCTTGCTTAAAGTGTCAATAAAACGGATATTAAACGGAAAACACAAAAAGTCTATCTCAAACTGACTGAGGGAAATCTTATAAGTCATCTCAATATGATAGATTAATTTTTCAACCAAAGGTGTCTCTGTTAAATCATTCCTATAGTAAGGAATAGGGCAACTCAACACCCTAGATGCATGAATACGCTCCACCATAATTGAAATGGTCTTTCGAAGGAGTTCCTTTGTTTCTTTCGGGATTTTATACTCCTGGAGTAGCGTCTCCAGAAAAGAAGATGTTGCCTCGGTGAGTGTCTTTCCTTCAAAGTAAGGGGCCACTTGGTGAATATAGAGCAAGCGCAAATTCAGCTCGGACCCCAAGACCTCCAGCCCACGGTTGGGCTTTCCTGAAATAGTGATAGAGTAACTCTCTGCCAAAGATTTTACTTGTTTTAAATCCTTATTAAGGGTACTTCTACTAACACCTGCTTCCTCAGCCAAGTCGTCAATAAGAAGAGGGGAGGTTGACTCAATTAAACGTTTTAGTAAATAGGCAATTCTTTTACTGGAAGAATTGAAGTCACTCTCCCGTTTTAAACTACCAGATAAAATCCTTTCCAACTCAGTATAGTCATACACCTCTAACATTAACTGATCATCTTGTGAGATAATCTGGATACTCGGAGCCAAAACATCATTTAATTGTTGGATACTCTTTTGCAAGGTTTGCATACTAATATCCAGCTCTGAGCGCATATCTACCAAGGAATAAGTTGGCTGTGAGACCATTTTTTCTAAAATATTATACCATCGATTTACTATGGTCAACTCTCTTCCTCACCTTCATTTTTTTAACCGCGAGTTTTCCCTCCGGCAATATTTGTAGTGACTCCAGTTATATAGCTAGAACGGTCTGAAATATAGAATGCTACAAGGTCAGCTACTTCCCGTAGTTTACCACTTCGTCCCAAAGGAGTTGTTGAAGTTGAAGCATAACCAGCTCGAATATCTTCTACCGTCTTTCCACGGGTATAAGCAAGAGCTTCCTCATAAGAAAGAGTTCGAAGTCCCGTAGCTTCCATAATTCCTGGAGCAATTCCAACCACACGTACACCATGCTTACCCAGCTCTTTTGCCCATGAACGAGTGTAACTATAGACTGCTGCTTTTGTGGCAGCATAGGCACTTTGTCCTTCAGAACCTTCCAAGCCTGCTTCTGAAGCCATGTTCACAATTACACCTTTTCCATTTTTCACTAAAATACGTCCTACTGCCTGACTAACCAAATACAAACCTTTTTGATTAATCATTGTTACTTTTTCAAACGTTTCATCGTCTAACTCGTAAGGACCTTTAGGATTTTCTGCATCAATTAATAATCTGGGAACATTAATCCCTGCATTATTGACTACCGCATCAATATTGCCAAATCTTTCAACTATTTTGGCAACACCCTCTTCTACTTCAGAGCGAGAAGTTACATCAACTTTTACAAATAATAGATTCGGGTGACGCAAATCGTTGTCGCTAAGATCAAAATTCGCTACATTGACTCCTAATTCCAGCAATTCTTCAACGATTGCCTTACCGATCCCAGATGACGCGCCAGTCACAAGAACTGTTTTGCCTTTTATGTTTAACCAATCATTCATTTTGATACCTCTCAAATTTTATTTACAAGGCAATTATACAGCGCTTTCATAAAAGAATTAAGACACTCTTTTTTACACTTTTAAAAAAAATAATAAACTAATTAAGAGGCTTGTACTAAAAATCCACAAGAAATGAACTTGTGGATCTTTTTATATTCTAAATGAACTCAAAGCATATGAGAATCAAAGGCGTGCATTCAACTCAGCACCCAGCTCTTCAAAGCCTGGTTTCCCAAGAAGAGCAAACATGTTTTTCTTATAAGCTTCAACTCCAGGCTGGTCAAATGGATTGATACCATTCAGGTAGCCAGAAAGAGCAATAGCCAACTCAAAGAAGTAAATAGTGTAGCCCAAAGTGAACTCATCTTGCTCAGGCAGTGTCACAAACATATTTGGAACTCCACCATCAGTGTGTGCTAACAGCACTCCATCTGTAGCTTTTTTATTGACAAAGTCAACATCTTTTCCTTGCAAGTAGCCAAGACCGTCCAAGTCTTCTGCCAATTCAGGAATCAGCACATTTTTGCGAGGTTTATCTACACGGATAACTGTTTCAAAGAGGATACGGGTACCTTCCTGGATAAATTGTCCCAGAGAGTGCAAGTCTGTTGAGAAGTTAGCTGAAGTTGGATAAATCCCTTTTTGGTCTTTCCCTTCTGACTCACCAGCCAGTTGCTTCCACCACTCAGAGAAGTATTGCAGAGATGGTTCATAGTTAGCTAGAACTTCTGTCAGATAACCTTTACGGTACAAGATATTGCGTACAACTGCATATTGATATGCTTCATTTTCAGCCAACTTATCAGAAGCATAAGCCTTGCGAGCAGCATTTGCTCCTTCCATTAACTTGCTGATATCAGCTCCTGCAGCTGCGATTGGCAAGAGCCCCACTGCTGTCAATACTGTAAAACGACCACCTACACTATCAGGCACTACAAAAGTATCCCAGCCATTAGCATCTGCTTCAACTTTAACTGCACCTTTAGCGCGGTCTGTAGTTGCGTAGATACGTTGGTTAGCTTCTTCTTGACCGTACTTCTTAACCAAGAGTTCTTTGAAGACACGGAAAGCAATAGCCGGTTCAGTTGTTGTACCTGATTTAGAAATCACGTTTACTGAGAAATCTTTGTCTGATACATAGTCTACCAAATCAGCCAAATAGCTTGAAGAGATAGAGTTTCCAGCATAGAGGATCTGAGGTGCCTTGCGTTCTTCCTTTCTTTGCAAGTTTACAAATGAATTATTCAAGAAATCAATAGCTGCACGAGCTCCTAAATAGGAACCACCAATACCGATTACGATCAATACCTCACTATCAGATTGGATTTTAGCAGCAGCCTTTTGAATACGAGCAAATTCATCTTTGTCATATTCTTCAGGTAAGTTCAACCAGCCAGTCATTTCTGCCCCAGGACCTGTACCATTTCTCAGAGCAGAATCTGCTGCAGTCACTTGAGGCTGCATATAATCTAGTTCATGTGGTGCAACAAATTTATCTAATACTTTTGAATAATCAAATTTAATATGTGACATAATATTCCTCCAAAATTTCTTCTCTTCTATCATAACGCTTACCTTCGTTTTTTTCAAGTTTTTTTGTCGAATTTCTCCATTTTTTATCAGAATTCAAACGTTTGCGTAAAAATCCCACATTCCAAAAATTTTGAAAAAATAAAATAAAGAACGACCAGATGTCCCAGTCGTTACAGTTCATTCAATAAATACTCAAATAATTCTAAATTGCCATCTTCTTCATTAACCAGAAACTCTGGATGCCACTGCAAACCGATAATGCGGTGCTCGTCGATAGACTCAATCGCTTCAATAGTTTGGTCTCTTGGATCAATAGCAGTTACACGGAAATTAGGTGCCAAATCTTTAATACTTTGACGATGGACGGAGTTGACTTGACTTTCTTTTCCAAATAGCTTAGCCACCACGCTTCCTTCTACTGTCTCAATAGAATGAGATGTTCCGAAAGGCAGGCCTTGCCAGTGACCTTCGATTTCTTGATTGAGCGTTCCACCAAAGGCAACATTGACAAGTTGAACACCGCGACAGATTGCCATAATTGGTTTATTCTGACGAAGCGCTTCTTTCAAGAGTGCCAATTCAAACTCATCGCGGACTAGATTGTAATCATCGCTCTCGATGGTCTTTTTCTCTCCATAAAACTGAGGATGAACATTTTGGCCTCCTGTCAAAATGAGTTTGTCAATCATTTCCACATAATCGCGTACAACTGACTCATCACCAATAGGAATGACTAAAGGGAGACCACCGACTTGACGAATGCTCTCTGCGAATCTACAAGATACAGATGAATGAATGTTTTTACCTTCTGCGTCTACGGGACATAGATTTGCAGCAACTCCTACAACCGTTCTAGGCATGATGTCTCTCCTTTCGAATATTAACGATAGTCCTATCATATCACTCAAAATGACTTTCGTCTAATATGTTTTTTTAAAGGCCGTGATAAATATTTTTTATGGACAAGAAAAAGCTGCCCACATAGGACAACTTCTTTCTTATTCAAAAACAAATTGATTGTGATAGAGTTCTGAATAGAAGCCACCTAGTTTCAAAAGTTCATGGTGATTACCGCGTTCAATGACTTCTCCATCTTTAAGGACAATAATCTGATCTGCATTGAGGATAGTCTTCAAACGGTGGGCAATGACGAAACTGGTTCTGCCTGCTACAACCGCCTCCATGGCATGCTGAATCTTGCTTTCTGTCACCGTATCTACGTTTGAAGTGGCTTCATCGAGAATGAGAACTTCTGGATCTGTCATCAGGGTTCGAGCGATAGAAATCAATTGTTTCTGTCCTGTTGAGAAGATGCTCTGGTCATCATCTATAAGGGTATCGTATTTGTCAGGTAAGCTTTCGATGTAGTCGTGAATGTGGGTTGCCTTGGCTGCTGCCTCAACCATTTCTTGACTAGCATCTGGCACACCAAAACGGATATTGTCTCGAATCGTTCCGCTAAACAAGACCGAATCCTGCAAGACAATTCCCACCTTGCTTCTGAGACTATCCAAATCATAGTCACGAATGTCTTTGCCATCAAAATAAATACCACCAGCATCAACATCATAAAAGCGATTGATGAGGTTCATAATAGTCGTTTTCCCTGACCCTGTCGGCCCAACAACCGCTGTCATCTGGCCTTTCGGAGCGGAAATGCTGACATCTTTCAAAATAGGTTTATCAGGCAAGTATGAAAAATCAATATGACTAATTTCAACACCTTCTTGTAACTTAGTGAAGATTGGAGCCTTTTCAGGTCGAATTTCTTCCTCTGCATCAAACATTTCCTGAATCCGTTCAGCACCTGTAAAGGCTAACTGAAGACTTCCCCAACTAGCTGCAACTTGGATAATAGGCTGGTAGTATTGCTGTGAAAATTGGGCAAACATAACAATCAAACCTAGGGCTGTACTTGTTTCAATAGTCTTGTCATTTAATAAAACAGCTGAACCCGCAAAGATGACGATGGCTGTATTAACCAGACTCATCCCATTCATGACAGGGAACAAAATTCCTGAGAACATTCTTCCTTTAAAGGTTGCCTTGCGCACGCGCTCATTTTGTTCAAGAAATCCTGCCATCATATCCTCTTGAATCCCTTGCACAATCACAGCTTTTTGACCTGAGATACTCTCATCCATATAGGCGTTGAGCTTCCCTACCTCTTTCTGCTGGAGGTTGGTGTATTTGCGTGCCATTTTTACAATAAAAATCAGCATAAGGAAGGCCACTGGTGTGCTAGCGATAGTGATGAGCCCCAGCGTCACATTTCTCGAAAACATGACAAGAATCAGGCCAATGTATAAAACAATATTGCTCATGACCTGAATCAAGCTTTCGTTAAAAGCTTGGAGAATATTATCCAAATCACTGGTAAAACGAGACAGGATATCGCCATCTTGTCGGCGGTCAAAGAAAGAAACCGTCAAGCGAGCAAGCTTACCGAAGAGGCCTTTGCGCATCTCGTTGGTCGACTCTGCAATCACGCGCGTCATGAGGCACATGTATATCATACTAGAGATAAATAGAACCAAAACCAGCAGGCCAAGATTGACCATGATTCCTGATAGACTTTGCCAAACAAGTTCTGGATTGCCATCTTGATAAGCTTGAACTAAATTAGCTAGCTGCGTTACTGCTTGTCCAGAAAATACCGGAAAGAGAGCTTGGGCAAGAGTCGCCAGAACAATCATCAGGATAACAACTACAAATGATAGCTTATAGATTTTAAAATAATTCCAAAAAAATTGAACTGTCTTCATTTTACTCCTCCTTTCCTTTCTGTGTTTCGTAGATTTCACGGTAAACAGCATTGTTGGCAACCAAGTCTGCATGCGTGCCTTGACCAATCAATCGTCCTTGATCTAGAACCAAAATCTTGTCTGCATGAACTACCGAGCTAATCTTTTGAGCGATGATAATAGTTGTTGTTCCCTTCAAGTCCTTATTCAAGGCTTCCTGAACCAAACGCTCTGACTTGGCATCCAAGGCTGAGGTCGAATCGTCAAAAATCAGAATACGCGGATTGCTGACAATTCCACGCGCAATCGACATCCTTTGCTTTTGCCCACCTGAGAAGTTGGTTCCCCGTTCCTCAACTGGACTTTCAAAGGTTTTCTCCATACGATGAATGAATTCACTGGCTTGGGCAATATTGGCTGCACGCTCCATTTCAAATAGAGTAGCATCTCCCTTACCCTGTCTCAAGTTATCTGCAATCGTTCCACTAAAGAGAATGGCACGTTGAAGAACGATAGAAACAGTTTTACGCAAGGTTCCTTCACTCACTTCTCGAATATCCTTGCCTCCAATTTTGATGGCCCCTTCCTGCGGATCAAAGAGACGTGGAATCAATTGAGCCAAGGTTGATTTTCCTGCACCAGTCGCTCCAACTACACCAACCATTTGACCAGGTTCGATAGTAAAGGTCACATCTTTCAGAATCGGTTCCTTATCCATTGGATAGGTAAAGGTCACATTTTCAAAGCTAAGACTGCCGACCAACTCTTCATCTGGTACATCCTTGAAGGTCATGGCTGGCTCTGCGTCAAGAATTTCTCGAATACGACGCATAGAAATCATAGCACGACTGACAGAATTTCCCAAAAATCCAACCATAACAATGGTAAAGATAATCTGGCTTAGGTAATTAACAAAGGAAGCAATGGAACCAACAACTGACGGATCCGATTGAACCATCCCTGCAACTAGCCAAATAGAGAGGAAAACCGCTCCATAACCGACCAACATCATGACAGGTTCCACTACTGAAAAGGCATATCCGATGTAAAGGTTTTGACCGAGAAGCTCGTCTGAAACCTCCGTAAACTTAGCAAACTGCTCTTTTTCTTGGACAAAGGACTTGACCACACGAACACCGCGTAGATTTTCCTTGGCAATGGCATTGATGCGCTCAAGAAGAGTTTGAAACTTGGCAAAACGAGGTCCCATCATTCCCATCATGACAGCAGTCAAGCCAAAAATCAAGACTACCATGAGAACAATCACCCACCACAGAGAAGGTAAAGTTTGAACCGCCAGGATAAACGAACCGATGAACAAGAGGGGAAGTCTGAAAAGAATTTGGAAGGTCATCATGACGACGTTCTGAATCTGGTTGATATCATTTGTCATGCGAACGACTAGATTTCCCGCATTAAATTGTTCAATATTGGCATAAGAAAAGGTTTGGATTTTACGGAAGGCATCCTCCCGAAGGTCAGATGAAACTCCTTGGGCAATATAGGCTGCGAGGACAACATTGAGCCCACCAGCAACCAGACCAACCACGGCCACACCAATCAACCAAGCCCCGATACTATAAATAGCTTCATATTTTCCAGCAAGGAGGGCGTCTAACACTTCCTGCAGATAACGCGGTTGCAGAAGTGAACTAGCAACCATCAAGCCTGTCATCAGGAGCGAAGCTAAGGCCTGCCACTTGTAGGTTTTTATTTTCTGAATCAGCATACTTTCTCCTTAAAAAATAGACAAAAGGGAGCGACAATGCGTCAGCTCCTTCTCATTCTGTTTGTGTGATGTTATTCTAGCAAAAAAGTGGGAACTTGTCAAAGAAGTCTCCTTGATACAGCTAGAATGACTAGTAATTTTCTCTTTATAGTTTCTGTTTTAACTCGACCAAGACATTCATAGCTTGCATAGGTGTCATATTGTAAACATCCAGTTTAGACAATTCTGCTAGGATAGGATGCTCTTCTGCCGTATCAAAGAGTGAAATCTGTTCAGTGACATCACTTGTTTGCCTCATGGGAGCAGGACTTTCTGTTCCTTGACTCTCTAGCTGAGTCAAAATCTTATCCGCCCTTGCTAAAAGATCTGCTGGCAAACCAGCAATCTTGGCAACATGGATACCGTAGGATTTATCAGCTGGACCTGGCTCAATCTTATGAAGGAAGGTAACCTGCCCATCCTTCTCCAAAGTTGCCACATGGACATTGACCAAGTGTTGTAAACTAGACTCCAGACTAGTCAACTCATGGTAGTGGGTCGCAAAGAGGGTCTTGGCTCCGATGTGCTCATGGATGTATTCGATGATGGACTGAGCAAGAGCCATTCCGTCATAAGTTGCAGTTCCACGACCTAACTCATCAAAGAGAATGAGAGAGTTCTTGGTCGCATGCGAAATGGCATTGTTGGCCTCCATCATCTCCACCATAAAGGTTGACTGACCCGAAACCAAGTCATCTGCTGCTCCGATACGGGTAAAGATAGCATCAAAAATCGGTAAATAGGCGCTTTCTGCTGGTACATAAGACCCCAGCTGGGCCATAACCGCCGTCATGGCTAATTGACGCATGTAGGTAGACTTCCCGCTCATGTTTGGCCCTGTAATCAGCTGAATACTAGTATCTTCTGCCATCTGAATCGTATTTGGAATATAGGTTTGAGCCCCCATCACCTTTTCAACGACAGCATGGCGACCTTTCTGAATATCAATTTGTGAATCCTCTCCAAACTCAGGTCGAATCAAATGCTGGGTTTCAGCCACAACTGCTAGACTCTGTAAGACATCAACTGTCGCAATTCCTTGGGCTAGAGCCTGCAAACGCTGGATGTACTTGCTGACCTCTTCACGAATACGCATAAAGATTTCGTACTCTAGGTTAGCTGACTTTTCACGCGCCTCCAGCATATCTCCCTCGATACGGGCTAATTCTTCGGTTCCAAAGCGTTCTGAGTTTTTCAGCGTTGCCTTGCGGAAAAAATGGGCTGGCACATTTTCCAGTTGAGAATTGGTCACATGGAAATAGTAGCCATCCTTCTTATTGTAGTCAATCTTGAGCGTACTGATACCAGAGTTTTCTCGCTCCTTAGCCTCAATTTCCGCAATCCAGCTCGTACCTTCTCTGAGAACTCGACGGTACTTGTCTAAGGTCTCATCAAATCCAGTCCGGATAATTCCCCCATCTGTAATCACATGAGAAGCTTCAGGAGCAATCGCTGCACTAATCAAGCTCTCCAACTCTGGAATGGCATCTAGTTGTGCGATCAGATAGGCTAGAGCAGGTTGCTCCATCCCCTCTAAAATCGCACGAATCCTTGGCACACTAGACAGAGTGGCCGCCAACTGCAAGAGATCCTTGGGATTGGTTTTGCCAAAAGAAACACGACTAGCCAAGCGTTCGATATCATAAACACCCTTGAGACTGTCTGTCAAATCACTGCGCTCAAAGAAATGGTCGAGAAAGACCTGCACCACTTCTTGACGTTGGATAATTCGTTCCTTATCAATCAAAGGACGATGAATCCAAGAACGCAAGAGTCGCATCCCCATAGCCGTCTTTGTTTCATCCAAAAGCCAGAAAAGACTGCCTTGCTTCTTGCCTGAACGAGCATTCTCAACCAAATCCAGACTAGCCTTGGTCGCATAATCCATCTGCAAGAAATCCTTGATTTCATATCGGACAACAGGTTTGAGGTGGTTCAATTCCCTCATCTGGGTCCGATGAACATACTGGAGCAGCTTACTAGATGCCGCTTGCTCCACTGTTGCTAATCGTGAATCCAATAAATGAAGATCCTCAAATCCTTCTTTCTCATAGGAAAGCACCAGATTCATCTGGCGACTAAGGATTTGTTCTTCTTCCTCAGACAAATCATAACCCAGCACCACTTCTCGCGCCTTGAGATTGCGGATTTCCCCACAAACCAGCGTGAAATCCAATAGACCTGTCACATAAAAATCACCTGTCACCAGGTCCATATAAGCTAGACCAAACTGATTGCCATCACGATCTATGGCAACCAAAAAATTATTCTGACTATCCGGCTTACTGCTATCGACCACTGTCCCTGGCGTAATGACCTGAACAACCTCTCGTTTCACAACCCCAACTGCTTGTTTAGGATCTTCCATCTGCTCTGCGATAGCCACCTTATAGCCCTGCTCAATCAAGACATCGATGTACTGTTGGGCAGAATGATAGGGAACACCCGCCATAGGAATCGGATTGTCAGCATTCTTGTTGCGACTCGTTAAGGAAATTTCCAGAATCTGCGCAGCATTGACCGCATCCTCATAAAATAATTCATAAAAATCACCCATCCGAAAGAGCAAAAAAGCATCTGGATATTGCTTTTTAATATCCACATACTGTTGCATGCCGGGTGATAGCTTTTCTGTCGCCATTTTCCGTCTCTCCTTGTCAAAAATAAGTCTTGAGAGCAACTCCCAAGACCTTACTTATCTTTCATCAAATCTAGCAAACGATCTTCCATGAGTTTGGCAACGTGCTGGTCTCGACAAATAACCAATAAGGTATTGGCACCAGCAACTGTTCCTAAAATCCATTCATCCTTGTTTGCATCTACAATATTTGCCAAAACAGAGGCTTCTCCCAATTTGGTATGAAGCACCAAGGTAAACTCTGCTCTTGCAACACCTTCTAAATGATGAGACAAAAATTCCACCAAATCAATCTTTTCTGTCTCATTTGCTAGTACATAATACACCATATCATTTTTCTTGACCTTGGTCAAGCCGATTTCGCGCAAATCACGAGACAAGGTTGTCTGCGTCACAAAGACATTGTGCGCCTCCAAGCGATCTTGAATTTCTTTTTGTGTACTTAATTTCTCCTCAGTAATCATTTTTTTTATTAACTGATGACGATCTCTTTTTCTCATAAAATCCTCTTATATGCATATTTATAACTAATTTTATAACTATATTATACCAAAAAAACAGGAGATTTCAAAAATTTTTTCTTCTTTCTTTAAAATTATGATAAAATAGTAGAAAAGTCCAAAAAGGAGCTCTTAATGAATACAAAAGAATTGATTGCTAGCGAGTTGGCTAGCGTCATTGATAGCCTGGACCAAGAGGCTATTTTAAATTTACTGGAAACCCCTAAAAACTCAGAAATGGGAGACATCGCCTTCCCTGCTTTTTCTCTTGCCAAAGTCGAACGTAAAGCACCTCAAATGATTGCGGCTGAACTGGCTGAAAAAATTAACAGCCAAGCCTTTGAAAAAGTTGTAGCAACTGGTCCTTACGTTAACTTTTTCCTTGATAAATCTGCTATTTCTGCTCAAGTATTGCAAGCAGTTATCACTGAAAAAGAACACTATGCTGACCAACATATTGGCAAACAAGAAAATGTTGTTATCGACATGTCTAGTCCCAATATCGCTAAACCATTCTCTATCGGTCACCTGCGCTCAACTGTTATCGGAGATAGCTTATCACATATTTTCCAAAAAATCGGTTATCAAACGGTCAAGGTCAACCATTTAGGAGACTGGGGTAAACAGTTTGGGATGTTGATTGTTGCCTACAAAAAATGGGGAGACGAAGAAGCTGTAAAAGCTCATCCAATCGATGAACTTCTTAAACTCTATGTCCGCATCAACGCTGAGGCTGAAAATGACCCTAGCTTGGATGAAGAAGCACGCGAATGGTTCCGTAAACTTGAAAATGGCGACGAGGAAGCTCTCGCTCTTTGGCAATGGTTCCGTGATGAAAGTTTAGTGGAATTTAACCGCCTTTACAATGAATTACAAGTCGAATTTGACAGCTACAATGGAGAAGCCTTCTACAACGATAAGATGGATGCAGTTGTAGACATTCTTTCTGAAAAAGGCCTCCTTGTTGAATCAGAAGGTGCCCAAGTTGTGAATCTTGAGAAATATGGAATTGAACATCCAGCCCTTATCAAGAAATCTGATGGTGCAACTCTCTATATCACACGTGACTTGGCTGCAGCCCTTTACCGTAAAAATGAATACCAATTTGCCAAATCTATCTACGTCGTTGGTCAAGAGCAATCTGCCCACTTTAAACAGCTCAAAGCTGTCTTGAAAGAGATGGGCTACGACTGGAGTGACGACATT
Source organism: Streptococcus sp. KHUD_011 (assembly GCF_046352925.1). GTDB lineage: Bacteria > Bacillota > Bacilli > Lactobacillales > Streptococcaceae > Streptococcus. The sequence goes on from NZ_CP157578.1 coordinate 1,784,236, forward strand.
ACTCACGTTCCTTTTGGTTTGGTTACAAAAGAAGGCAAGAAACTCTCTACTCGTAAAGGGAATGTCATCTTGCTAGAGCCTACTGTTGCTGAGGCTGTTAGTCGTGCCAAAGCCCAAATTGAAGCAAAAAATCCTGAACTTGAAAATAAAGATCAGGTAGCCCATGCTGTTGGGGTTGGAGCCATTAAATTCTATGACCTCAAAACCGACCGTACAAATGGATACGACTTCGACCTAGAAGCTATGGTATCCTTCGAGGGTGAAACTGGACCTTACGTTCAATATGCCTATGCTCGTATTCAATCTATCTTACGCAAAGCAGACTTTAAACCAGAAACTGCTGGCAACTATAGCTTGAATGATGCAGAAAGCTGGGAAATCATCAAACTCATCCAAGACTTCCCACGTATTATCAACCGTGCGGCGGATAACTTTGAACCTTCTATCATTGCAAAATTTGCAATTAGCCTGGCTCAAGCCTTCAACAAATATTATGCACATACACGTATCTTGGATGAAAGTCCAGAACGCGACAGCCGTCTAGCACTCAGCTACGCAACCGCAGTCGTTCTCAAAGAAGCCCTTCGCTTGCTTGGAGTAGAAGCGCCAGAGAAGATGTAAATCGTTACAAGAGACTGGAACTAAAGTTCCTAGTCTCTTGACGGCAATCGCTATATGGCGAATTGCCTAAACGCTTCACTAATTCACCCAACCAAATAATATCGATTTGGTTGGGGTCATGTCGTAATCTTTTAATCACTTTATTGTAAAGCAATCTAAGTAACTAACGCCAAATCCTATCAGAGATTTGGCTAGGCGCTTCACTAGTTTTAGGACATAAATATGATCGATTTATGTCCTAAAATGTCGTAATCTTAAAGTTATTGGAACTAAAGTTCCTAATTGTTAGACGCTAGCCGCTTATATGCGGACTAGCTAACTGCTTCACTAGTATTGTAATAGAAATAATATTGATTTCTATTACAATACGTCGTAACTATGTGGCGCATTGCCTAAACGATTTACTAATTCACCAAACCAAATAATATCGATTTGGTTTAGAGACTTATCAAGTTTTACTGACTTGTTCTGCTATTTTAGATCTACTAAATCGATTTATTCACTACTACTTCTTTATCATACAGGGAGATTTCCTATGAGCCAATATGCTTATATCCTCGTTGTGATTAGCTTGGTATTCCTTTTTCTTCTCAATAAGTACGAGAAAGAACGGCTTCAAAAACTCTACCAAGAACAACTTTTGAAGGATGAAACATTTAGGTCTGACATCAAAGAAAAAATTCACACGACTGAAAATATCAATGATGTCATTGCTTACATCAATAAAACTTATCATCTGGGAATGTTATTATCAAAAGACATTACAGATCAATTGAAATAAACCTAACTATTCTTTAAGGAATATCAAAACCGAGACTGAGAGTTTAACACTTAGCCTCGGTTTTTGTATATTTTTCAAGTCACAAAGCAACCACTCCCCAGCAATGCAAGTGCAAAATCCTATAGAATATGATAGAATAATGGAAAGGACTCTATTAAGGAGGAAAACATGGAAAAACAAACCATCGCCGTCTTGGGGCCTGGTTCTTGGGGAACTGCCCTTTCACAAGTCTTAAATGACAATGGACACGAGGTACGTATTTGGGGAAACATTCCCGAGCAAATCAATGAAATTAATACCTATCATACTAACAAACACTATTTTAAAGATGTCGTTCTAGATGAAAATATCATTGCCTACACTGACTTAGCAGAGGCATTGAGAGATGTCGATGCGATTTTGTTTGTTGTCCCAACAAAAGTGACACGACTTGTTGCTCAACAAGTTGCAAAAACCTTAGACCATAAGGCTATTATCATGCACGCATCAAAGGGATTAGAACCTGATAGCCATAAACGATTATCAACCATCCTTGAAGAAGAAATCCCTGAACATCTCCGCAGTGATATTGTCGTTGTTTCAGGGCCTAGTCATGCGGAAGAAACCATTGTTCGTGACCTGACTTTAATCACTGCTGCTTCTAAGAATTTACAAACAGCTCAATACGTTCAGGAGCTCTTTAGTAATCACTACTTCCGACTTTATACCAATACGGATGTTATTGGAGTCGAAACTGCTGGTGCTCTTAAAAATATTATTGCTGTCGGTGCTGGAGCTTTACATGGTTTGGGATTTGGTGACAATGCTAAGGCAGCCATCATCGCTCGAGGCTTGGCAGAAATTACCCGCTTAGGGGTAGCACTCGGTGCCAGTCCATTGACCTATAGCGGCTTGTCTGGTGTAGGAGATTTGATTGTAACGGGAACTTCCATCCACTCTCGTAACTGGAGAGCTGGAGATGCTCTTGGTCGTGGAGAATCTTTAGCTGATATCGAAGCCAATATGGGCATGGTGATTGAAGGAATCTCAACGACTCGAGCAGCCTATGAACTAGCGCAAGAACTTGGAGTCTATATGCCAATTACACAGGCCATTTACCAAGTTATCTACCACGGAACCAATATCAAAGATGCCATTTATGACATCATGAACAATGAATTTAAAGCAGAAAATGAGTGGTCTTAACCCTCTAAAGAAAGGATTCTTATGACATCAAAAGTTAGAAAGGCAGTCATCCCTGCCGCTGGACTCGGGACTCGATTTTTACCAGCAACCAAAGCACTTGCTAAAGAAATGTTGCCAATTGTAGATAAACCAACTATCCAATTTATCGTAGAAGAAGCTCTTAAATCAGGTATTGAAGATATTCTGGTTGTCACTGGTAAATCAAAACGTTCTATTGAAGACCACTTTGACTCAAACTTTGAGCTTGAGTACAACCTCAAAGAAAAAGGCAAGCATGACTTGCTAAAATTGGTAGACGAAACAACTGGCATTCGCCTTCACTTTATCCGTCAAAGCCATCCTCGTGGTCTTGGAGATGCTGTCTTACAAGCAAAAGCTTTTGTGGGGAATGAACCCTTCGTTGTCATGCTTGGTGACGACCTAATGGATATCACAGATGACCACGCTGTTCCTTTGACAAAACAATTGATGAATGATTACGAGTCGACTCACGCATCAACAATTGCTGTTATGCCTGTCCCTCATGAAGAAGTTTCAGCATATGGAGTTATCGCTCCTCAGGGTGAAGGGATTAATGGTCTCTACAGTGTCGAAACTTTCGTTGAAAAACCAGCTCCAGAGGATGCTCCAAGTGATTTAGCAATTATAGGGCGCTATCTGCTCACACCAGAAATTTTTGAGATCCTCGAAAATCAAGCTCCTGGCGCTGGAAATGAAATCCAGCTTACCGACGCTATTGATACGCTTAATAAAACACAACGTGTTTTCGCCCGTGAATTTACAGGAGCTCGTTACGACGTTGGGGATAAGTTTGGCTTTATAAAAACATCTATTGACTACGCTCTCAAGCACCCACAAGTCAAAGATGACTTGAAAGATTACCTTATCCAACTTGGAAAAGAATTGGCTGAGAGGGAATAGAATTAGTTTCCAGTTAATAAATTAAGTCTCCAGCAAGTTGACTCTGGAGACTTAATTATTTTACAAATTTACATACAATTTAAAAATTTATGTGATATGTCTCTAAATCTACCAACTCAACCTCAGTCCTTAATGACAGATTACAGATTTTCAATCAAAAATCGATTTGAAGTTTTAATGATATTTGCTATTTTGGGGACTTTTAAATCATCTGTATACAGAAAATGTTTTTTCTTCTCCTTATTTTTAGCTAGAAACTCACTTCTTGCTTGTATTGATAAGTTGCCCACTCTTTCAATTTCTTTTCGAGAACCATCCCTATCTTTCAAGGTTTTTTCTTCGGCCATTAAGACACAATATTTTAGACCAATTTGTTTTTCTTTTAAGAAGGTTGCAATTTTCTTTAGTTGCTCTTCAAAAATGACATATTCTATCACAACGGTAATGCCTCGGTCGATGAAATTATTGATCAGACTGATGATATTATCCCAAAATAAATCCATGTAATAACCATCATCTTCCCAAGGAGCCACGAGTCCTCCTTTAATCATTAAATAAATCATGTCGCCTTCAATTACTGCACTTTTCTTAAAAGAATAGGCCAACTCCTTACTGACTGTGCTTTTCCCAACGCCTGGGGGGCCTGAAATAATGTAAACACAATTTTCCAACTTTACACCTCTTTTATTCTAATAATTCTTCAATCAATTTCTAATATTATAACATTTTCTATTTTTAAAATATATAACAAGACTGATACAACACTATATTCTAGAAACTTACGATACAAAAGAAATAAAAAAGCACACCATTCTCAATTTTCTGCAAAAAACCTTTTTACAAATGACTTCTTCGCGATAGAATGGGCGCTCACTTTCTCAAATCATCTACACACAAAGACTTATTTTTAGAGCTGTGTTGTTTCGAATGGTTCCAACTCACATTAAAAGCTACTCATTTTTAAAGTAGCTTTTTTCTTATTCAAGTTTACATATTAGTCGTCACAACCCCATTCCCTTGTAGAAAAGCAAAACTGTGAGTCCTACGAACAACACTAACGCTACCAGTCTCTGACTAGCGCTATACATCCATCTTTCGCCTCGAACTGGAAAGATAACTGCTAGAAATGCACCACCGACTGCACCACCGATATGACCTGCTAGGCTGATTCCTGGAATCAGAACACTTCCAATAATGTTAACAACAAAAAGAGTCAGATAAGATTGGCCTAGCTGTTGGATATAAGGATTACGCGTTGCATAGCGAAGAACAATAATCGCAGCAAATAGCCCATAGAGAGAAGTAGAAGCTCCTGCTGCTAAGGATTTTGGACTAAATACAAAAACAAAGAGATTACCCATCATTCCTGATAAAAGATAGAGAAAGAAAAACTTCTTGGATCCGAAAATTCCCTCTACTTGCCTACCAAGATAATAAAGCGAAAGCATATTGACAATGAAATGCTCCCACCCAATATGAACAAAAATGGCAGAAAAGAGACGCCAAATCTGCTTGGGGAAGAGCCGAATAGCAGGCCCATACATGGCTCCAAATCGAAATAAGGTATCCGCCCTGTCAAAGTTTCCGCCTGCAGTGACCAACATTAGTAAAAATACCAAGGCTGTCACTAAGAGGAAGAAACTCGTCACAGAGTAACGTCTATCAAAGATTTCCTTCATCAATTAATACCTCCTGAACAGGAATATCATGCTTTTCAGGGATAAAGTCCTGAATTTGACAAGGATATGTCGTACTCAAAGTATGACCAGAAAAATGTTCCAAATAGCGATCATAATAACCTCCACCGTAGCCAATCCGATATCCTTCCGTCGTAAAAGCCAGACCAGGAACATGAATCAAATCAATCTGAGAGGCCTCCACCACTTCCAAATCTCCCTGTGGTTCCAGTAAGCCAAAGGAAGTTTTTACCAACTGTTGCGGATCATAGACCACAAAGTCCATGCGCCCCTTGGGATAAGTTTTGGGTATCAAAACCTTCTTGCCGTCCTTCAGCGCCTGCTCAATCAGTTCCTGCGTTTGAAACTCATGAGAAAAAGAAAGATAGGTTGCGATGATCTCGGCTTCTTGGTAAAAGGGGTGTTGTAAAAGTCGCTCAGTTAAAGCTTGGTCTATAAATTGTTTTTGCTCTCGAGGTAAAGCCTTCATTTCTTGTAAGACTTGCTTACGTAATTCCGATTTCATAGACAACCCCTCTACTCTGCTGCCTTCTTTTTCAGGAAACTAGAAACCGCATCTACCCCAATGGCTAAGGCTTCTTCCTTAGGACTCATCTGAGGGTGATGAAGGGCGTAGGGACTATCGATACCTAGCCAAAACATCACGCCATCAACCTTTGAAAGAAGATAACCGAAGTCCTCACCTGTCATAGCAGGTTCTATATCAATCAGATCGATTCCGTCTTTTTCTTCAAAGAAGTCCATCAGTTCACGCGCCAAGGCTGGATTGTTCTCAACAGGCAGGTAACCACCTTGTTTGAGTTCCACTTCGACTTCCATACCAAAGGCTGCTGCAACCCCTTCTGCAACTGTTTTGACCCTCTTTTGCACCAAGAGACTCATATCCTGAGTTAAGGCCCGAATAGTTCCATGTAAAAAGGCTGTGTCTGTGATGACATTGTTGGTTGTTCCGGCTTGGAAAAGACCAAAGGTCACCACTGCTCCCTCGATTGGATTAACATTGCGGCTGACAACTGACTGCACCTGGGTCACAAAGTAACTAGCCGCCACCAAGGCGTCATTAGCTTCATGTGGAAAGGCTGCGTGTCCTCCTTTGCCTTTGAAACGAATCTTCACCTCGCAAGTCCCAGCAAAGAGTGTATGGGTATTGGTCGCAATCTGACCAACCTTCAAATCCGGCCGAACATGGAGACCATAAAACTGGTCTGGTAGCCAGTCTCCAAAAGCGCCATCCTCATACATGAGCATACCACCAGCTTCATTTTCTTCCGCAGGTTGAAAAAGGAAGAGCAGATTATTTTTCTGTTGCTCCTCAAGGGCGCTCTCAAGACAGCCCAAGGCAATAGTCATATGAAAATCATGGCCACAGGCATGCATCCGACCTTGATGTTGAGAAGCGAAAGGGAATCCTGTTTGTTCAACGATAGGCAGACCATCAATATCTGTTCTCCAACCAATAGTACGCTCTGGCTGACTTCCCTGCAAATAAACCAAAATACCTGTCCGCCAAGTCCGAACTTGGACAAACTCCTTGCCCGCAGTCAATTTTTCAATCACATCTAGCAAATAAGCCTGAGTCTTGAACTCCTCCAAGCCAATCTCTGGAATCTGGTGCAAATCTCGTCTAGTCTGAATCAAATCTAACATCTATCTATCCTCCGATATAGCAGAAAGAGGCTGGAAGAAGGGTTCCGCCTCTTTATTACTTTTACAATTATAAGGTACGAAGCGCATCCTCTAGCGCTGTTTTTTGTTGGGTTTGGGCATCAATCTCTTTGATAATACGAGCTGGAACACCTGCCACCACCACGTTTTCTGGGACATCTTGGGTAACAATAGCTCCTGCTGCGACAACTGAACCACTACCGATTTGGACCCCTTCGATAACCACTGCGTTGGCACCGATGAGAACATTGTCTCCAACACGGACTGGTTCTGCGCTAGCTGGCTCAATCACACCTGCCAAAACTGCACCTGCACCAACGTGGCTGTTTTTCCCAACGATAGCACGGCCACCAAGGATGGCACCCATGTCAATCATGGTTCCTGCACCGATTTCAGCACCGATATTGATAACTGCTCCCATCATGATAACAGCATTGTCACCAATTTCAACCTGATCACGGATAATCGCACCTGGCTCGATACGAGCGTTGATAGCACGTTTGTCTAGCAAGGGAACTGCAGAATTACGAGCATCTTGCTCAACAACATAGTCTTGATTTTCTACCAAACCATCGAGAAGCGGAGCCACATCTTTCCAGTCTCCAAATAGGACATTCCCTAGTTTGACAACAGAGCTAGGTACAGCAGTTGCGAGTTGTCCCTCAAAGGTTACTTTCACACTGGTTTTCTTTTCAGCATTGGCGATAAATTGGATAATTTCTTGAGCGTTCATTTTTGTAGCAGTCATAGGCGCCTCCTAGTTCATTATAATGATACCTATTCTACCAAAAAAGGCCTCAAATTTGAAGCCTTTTTGTTTGTTTTTAGGTATGATTTTTAGGGATGTGAGATAAAACGTGCTGTCGGTAAAAGCAAGCCCCTACCGATACAACCTAAAAACACTCTTCACAACTATCTCCCCGTGTTTTATTGACTATTCTAGTATAGCACACTTTTAGAATTAAGAAAAGACTTTTTATTTACTTTCTTTCGCTTCTTCTACCGATAGGAAAATCATAGGCAAAATAATCAAGGCCATAGCTAGAAGGAGGGACCAATCCACTACCAAGCCTAAAAATAAAACGCTCAAAAGGGCAGACGACAGGGGTTCACTGGCACTGATAACGGAAACCACCAAAGGAGAAACCAAGGACACAGCCTTCATGGAAATAAAAAAAGCAAAAGCCGTCCCAAAGAAAGCGATAATGAGACAAATCAAGATGCTCCAAATATCAGGAGTAAAGGAAAGTTGGTAAACCGGCGAGAGGACATTGCTAAATAAACCTGCCAAAATCATCCCCCACCCAACGGTGGGAACAAAACCATAACGCTTAGCAAAAGGTTGAGGTAGGATAACATTAAACATAACACCCATAGCGCTCAGCAGACCTGTTATAAGTGCTAGTGGCGTCATGGATAACTGAGAGAGATCGCCTTTTGTCGCCATCAAGCTAACACCCAGCATGGCAACCAAAACATAGAAAATAGCGCTTTTTGAGGCTCGTTTGTGATAAACCAAGCGATTGTAAAAGAGGATAAAGACAGGGCTAATAAACTGTAAAATAGTTGCTGTCGCTGCATTTGAGTATTCTACACAGAGATAGAAAAAATACTGAACTGAAAAAATCCCTAAAATAGCATAGGCCAAAAAGGGCAGGTAATTTTTCTTGTCTCGCCAAATATCTAACACTTGCGATTTTAATTGCATTGCAGACCAAATGAGCACAAGACTCCCTGCCAGTGTCAAACGCATAGAGGTAATCCAGCCCGAAGACACCTGATAATGAGTAAAGAAATACTCTCCTAAAATTCCACAGATTCCCCAGATTAAGCCGGATAGGAGTGAATAAATGGTTCCTTTAACAATCTTTTTCTGATACTGATTCATACCTTTATTGTAACACGAAAGGAAAAAAGAAAAAAGTGGCAATCAATACCACTTTCCTATCTTCTACTATTTGATTGTGTTGATGATGAACTTGATGTACTGCTAGAACTACTACTTGAGCTACTACTTGAACTTGGTGTAGATGAGAAACTACCAATAATACTTGACCAAGCGTTTTGGTAATCTGCTTCGCTTCCTCCAATAGCAAAGTGATAGCTTGTTGTAGGAGCTCCCGCCTTATTAGCCCAATAGCTCGTTACAGTAGGACCTGAAAGATCCACTGTTTTTCCATTAACGGATACTTTTCCTGGCTTCTGTCCTGTAGATCTGAGGACCTGAGATTGGGTCACACTAGAATCAAGATTAAAGCGTTCATTGCCCCAAACACCAGGTTCAGCCTGTTGGATAGCATTGACCAAGTAAGCCATATATTTGGCATTTCGATAATGCCCAGCTCCCTTAGCCATTGGGCGGTTATCGTCATGCCCTAGCCAACCACCTAGAGTCAATCTTGGTGTTGACAGCATGAGCCACATATTTTCATCTTCATTGGTTGTACCAGTCTTACCAATCCAGTCTGCACGAGCTAAGCTTGAATTGATAGAAGCCAAATCCGTTTGGAAACTTGAAGTGATCCGAGATGAGATCACCTCACGAAGCAAACTCTGCATAATTGTTGCTGTTCCCTTCGAATACACTTGAACTGGCTTGTCTTGGAATTCATAGATTACTCTACCGTCAGGTGATTCAATCTTAGAAATCACATGTTTCTGATGGTAGACACCGTTATTAGCAATTGTTTGATAACCATTGGTATGCTGAGCAACTGTGACTTCAATCCCACCACCCATAGGCAAACTTTCGATACCGTACTCCGGAATCTCGTAACCCATTTTCTCCATGTAACCCTTGACATCGACACCCTTCTCACGAAGCATACGATAGGTCCAATAGGCTGGGATATTCCACGAATAGTTCAAGGCTTCACCCAAAGTCATCATACCCGTACCTGGACTATTTACATACATGATAGGATTGCCATTAGAGAATTTTGTTGGATAATTGGACAAGATACTAGCGCTTCCCATCAAACCTTGGTCAATGGCAATACCGTAGGCCAACAAAGGTTTGGTTGTAGAGGCTGGCGAACGCTTGGTGTCGAAGGCGTGATTATTTTGGTTTGTCTGGTAATTACGACCACCAACGAATCCTAGAACAGCCCCCGTTTGATTGTCCATCAAAACATTCCCTACTTCAGGCTGACCAGTCGAATCATCTACCAAATGACCGTAGTTAGCAACAGCATTTTGCATGGCGTTATGGATTTTTTTATTGATTGTTGTAGTGATTTTGTAGCCGCCATTGCTTAGTTCCTGCTCAGCTCGCTCATGATAGGCCTTTTGAATCGACTCGTTTTTCAACTCTTGGCTAGAAACATTGTCCTGTTGAACTAAATAATCATACATACGGTCTGTCGCTTCAGCCATAGCCGTAAAGTAAAGGTAATCTCTTGAAACAGCATTAACAGTTCCCGATGGCAAGAAGTCTTGTTTTATATTATAATCCTTGTACTGGTCGTATTCTTCCTGAGTCAAAGCACCCGTACGATACATGTTATAGAGAACTCCCTTGGCCCGCTTCAAACCAAGTTCTAAGTCTTCATCACTCTTTAACTCTCCAGTATTTTCATAAGGGGAATAAGTAATCGGACTCTGTGGCAAACCTGCTAGGAAGGCAGCTTGGGGAATACTCAACTTGTTGGCATCGATACCAAAAATCCCTTCAGCAGCTTGCTGGGCACCTGCAATATTCTGCCCTTTATGATTTCGACCAAAGGGAGCGACATTGAGATAAGTAGTCAAAATTTCATCCTTACTCATGCTGCGTTCCAAAGCAAGGGCATCAACAATTTCTGTAGCCTTACGAGCCAAAGTCGGAGCATCTCCGACTACTTGTTGCTTGATTAACTGTTGGGTCAAGGTCGAGCCCCCGCTAGATGAGCCCAAACCTGCAAAGGTTCCCAAAGTCGCTCGAATCACAGCTTTTGGCACAACCCCTTTATGTTCAAGAAAATGTTCGTCCTCAGTTGCAACGATAGCCTTTTTGAGATTGTCTGATATTTCCTCAGATGAAACAGAAGTTCGCAGTAGGTCACTCTCGATAGAAGCAATGACACTCCCATCTGCATAAACAATTTCTGAGATGGAAGAAATATTTTTAACCTGCTTGACCAAGTCCTCCGCTTGGGGAACCTTAGCCTTGTCAAACAAAGCAACTCCATAACCAAGAGCTACACCAGCACCAAAAAGCCCACCGATAAAGCCTAGAATAAAGAGAGTATTCAAAATTCCCTTAATAGCAACTAAAATGCCACCCAGGATAGACAGGATTTTCCCACCTGTCACATCCGACTTCTTCTTATCTGAGACTTTCTCTGATTTTTTATGATTTATTTTTAATTTTACTCGCTGGAAAAATTCCAGCATTTTTCGTTTTAATTCATTTAATTGATTTTGCATGGATTTCCTCACTCTATCTATTATACCATAAAAGGTAAACTTTCAATAAAATAGCCACTTTCTTCCCTATTCTACTAGGCTATTGCCCAAGTTTGTGATACAATAGGTAGAAACAATATTTTTAAAAAGGAGAAAAGACACATGCACATTTTTGATGAGCTAAAAGAGCGTGGTTTGATTTTTCAAACGACTGATGAAGAAGCTTTGCGTAAAGCCCTAGAAGAAGGTCAAGTTTCTTATTATACTGGCTACGATCCAACTGCTGACAGCCTTCACCTAGGCCACCTTGTCGCAATCTTGACAAGTCGTCGCTTGCAACTAGCAGGTCACAAACCTTATGCGCTCGTTGGCGGTGCTACAGGTCTCATTGGAGATCCGTCCTTCAAAGATGCTGAACGTAGTCTCCAAACAAAAGACACAGTAGATGGCTGGGTCAAGTCTATCCAAGGACAACTTTCTCGTTTTCTTGACTTTGAAAATGGCGAAAACAAGGCTGTCATGGTCAACAACTACGACTGGTTTGGCAGCATCAGCTTCATTGACTTCCTCCGTGATATCGGAAAATACTTCACTGTCAACTACATGATGAGCAAAGAGTCTGTTAAAAAACGGATTGAAACAGGAATTTCTTACACTGAGTTTGCTTACCAAATCATGCAAGGTTACGACTTCTTCGTCCTTAACCAAGACCACAATGTGACGCTACAAATCGGTGGTTCTGACCAGTGGGGAAATATGACAGCTGGTACTGAATTGCTTCGTCGTAAGGCTGACAAGACAGGCCACGTTATCACTGTTCCATTGATCACAGATGCAACTGGTAAGAAATTTGGTAAATCAGAAGGAAACGCAGTCTGGCTCAATCCTGAAAAGACTTCTCCATACGAAATGTACCAATTCTGGATGAATGTCATGGACGCTGACGCTGTTCGCTTCTTGAAAATCTTTACTTTCTTGTCACTTGATGAGATTGAAGACATCCGCAAACAGTTTGAAGCAGCTCCACACGAACGCTTGGCTCAAAAAGTCTTGGCTCGTGAAGTCGTAACACTTGTTCACGGTGAAGAAGCTTACAAAGAAGCCCTCAACATCACTGAGCAACTCTTTGCAGGAAACATTAAGAACCTTTCTGTCAAAGAACTCAAACAAGGACTTCGTGGAGTACCAAACTACCAAGTACAAGCAGACGAAAACCACAATATCGTGGAACTCCTCGTGGCATCTGGTGTGGTCAACTCAAAACGCCAAGCCCGTGAAGACGTCCAAAACGGAGCTATCTACGTCAACGGTGACCGCATCCAAGATCTTGACTATGTCTTGAGTGATGCTGATAAGTTAGAGAACGAACTGACTGTTATCCGTCGTGGGAAGAAGAAATACTTTGTATTGACTTACTAAACTATTCAACATTTATCTATAAACAAAGGAGTTACCCTCAAGAAAGGTAACTCCTTTTTGCTGTTAATAAATCTCATCTATCTATTTTTAATAGACAGACTACGCAGTACAATGCGCAAGGTTGTTAGATTATGTAAGATAGAGAGATTTGAAGGACTGAGCCAATTAAATAAGCCAAAGCCAATCAAACTACTATTTACGACAACGGTATCTTGAATATTCTTCTTGATGAGTGTTTGCAAAGATGATGATAGCCAATCCAACTCTTGGAAGAAATCCAAGCGATTATCTAACAATAAGATATCGCTCATCTGCTTAGAAATGTCTGCACTCTCATTCATCACCACACCGATATCTGATAGGGTTAGAGCCGCTGAGTCATTCAATCCATCTCCAACCATCAAAATAGTGTGACCTGCTTTCTGCAGTTCCTCTACTAACTCAAATTTCCCATCAGGTTTCAAGTCTGTATGGACCTGATCAAAGGGCAAATCTTTGACTAATTCCTCTGTTCTAACCAAGGTGTCCCCTGTTGCCAGAATCAATTTTTTCCCTTGTGCCTTAAGTTTCTCCAAGGCTGCTTTGGCTTCTTTTCTCAAAGGAGTATGAATGCAGAACATTCCAATCAATTCATTCTGATAAGCCAAGAATAAGAGATTGTAGTGACTCTTGTACTCTTCAATTAAAGCATTTTGTTCTGAACTGATATGAATTTGCTCATCCTGCATCAAAACATAATTCCCAATAAGAACTGGTTGCCCATCTATATGAGATTTGATCCCCTTGCTTGCGATATATTGGAGTTTCCCATGCATTTCCTCATGTTCAATCCCCTCTATCTCAGCTTGCTTGACGATGGCATTAGCAATAGGATGATAAATGTGTTCCTCAAGACAGGCACTGATTCTGAGAATATCTTCCTCACTATAGTCCCCAAAAGGTAACACCTTTTCAACTATAGGATAACTAGTTGTGATTGTTCCCGTCTTATCAAACAAGAAAGTATCAACTTCCAGATATTTCTCCAGAACATCCCCATCCTTAATCACCATTTCACGATTCAGCCCCTCCTTGATAGCTGTCAAATAAGCTACAGGAGTAGAAATTTTCAAAGCGCAGGAAAAATCGACCAATAGGAAAGAAATAGCCTTAGAAAAAGAACCTGTTAATAGGTAAGTCAGACCAGCCCCCAAGAAATTATATTTGACGACCTTATCCGCCATCTTGATGAAATAGCGTTGTTTCGTTTTCTTGTTTTCTTCAGATTTCTTCATCAACTCAATCAGCTGTAAAATACGGCTGTTCATCTGATTATCGGTTACACGAATGCGCAACTCACCAGTTTCTAATACTGTATTTGCACAAACCAAATCAGACTCTCCTTTTTCAACTGGAAAACTCTCTCCCGTCAAGGAACTTTCGTTGACCATACCTAAACCTGAAACTACTTGTCCATCAAACAGAATTTCATTTCCTTGAGATAGGACCAAGACATCTCCTATTTGAACATCGGAACTCTTGATACTAACAACCGTATCGCCCTGTACTAGGAATACATCGCTCTCTTTTGCAAGAAGACTCTGTTCTAAATCTGTTGCAGTTTTTTTCAAGGACCACTGATCTAAATGATTCCCCAAATCAAGCATAAACATGATATTACTTGCTGTCTTGGATTGGTTCATAAACAAGGACAATAAAATCGCCGAACAGTCCAAGACCTCCATCGTTAGTTCCTTACGCGCTAGTGTTTGATAGGCTTCTCTAATATAGCCAAAAGCCTGATAACAAGTCCATATATAGCGAATAGGATACGGCACAAAACTACGAAAAAGTACACGCTTAATCGCTGCACCTGAAACAATAGAATAAGCACTCTCTTCTCTACGAATGGGAAGAGTCATCAACTCAGAAACTTTCCCTTTATCAATTCTTTTTAAAAAGGCTTCTGCATTATCTAATACAGAAAAGCCTTCTTTTATACGTAGAGTAAAGTGCTGTTGATCCATGTAAAACTGGATAGACTCAATCCCCTTTTCATCTCTCGCCAAGGAACGAAGATAGTCTTGAATATCCAAGGTGAGTGAAAAAGAAGATGATAGTCGGATATGTTGGTATCCTCTATGTAGCACTTTAAAAGACATATTATTCTCCTATAAGGCTATCTAATTGCTCTTCTTTTTTCTCTTGCTCGTACAAATATTTGGCATCTTGCAAGACATCGTCTCCATGTTGTTTCACAACAGAAACAGATGCATCTAGCCCGTCTTTCAACTTGTAAGCCTTAGCCAAAGCTTTAGAATAACCTTTTTTAGCTTCCTTACTTGCCAAGATTTTCAAACCAAGGGTACCAAATGCGACACCACCCAAAAAGAGTGATGATTTTTTCGCAACTTTTGCAACGGTTAATACTTCTTTTAACATACTTATTTCCTCCTTATCATTATTATATAGAAATTTAGATATAAAAGCAATTTTATTCTATAAATTGGAGAATTAGTTTTATTTCTACTGAATCTCCCATCTACTTATTCCTAAAGTTGCTTTCATTTGCCTCTTTTGATACACTTAAACTATGAATACAAATCTCAAACCCAAACTTCAGCGTTTTGCTTCTGCGACTGCCTTTGCCTGTCCTATCTGTCAAGAAAATCTGACTCTGCTAGAGACTAGTTTCAAGTGCTACAACCGTCATTCTTTTGACTTGGCGAAATTCGGCTATGTCAATCTGGCACCTCAAATCAAGCAATCTGCCAACTACGACAAGGAAAATTTTCAAAACCGTCAACAGATCCTAGAAGCTGGCTTTTACCAAGCTATTCTAGAGGCCATATCTGATTTACTTTCAAACTCAAAAAATGCCAAAACAATTTTAGATATCGGTTGTGGTGAAGGTTTCTATTCTCGCAAACTCCAAGAAAACCATCCTGATAAAACCTTCTATGCCTTCGACATCTCCAAAGATTCCGTCCAAATCGCTGCCAAGAGCGAACCCAACTGGGCAGTCAACTGGTTTGTTGGTGACTTAGCTCATCTTCCTATAAAAGACGCCAGCATGGATATTCTGCTTGATATCTTCTCACCTGCCAACTATGGAGAATTTCGTCGCATTTTATCCAAAGACGGCATCTTGATAAAGGTTATTCCAACCGAAAATCACCTCAAGGAAATCCGTCAGAAGGTACAAGACCAGCTGACAAAAAAGGACTATTCCAATCAAGATATCAAAAATCATTTCCAAGAACACTTTACCATCCTATCTAGCCAAACAGCCTCTCTGACCAAACCTATCACAGCAGAGCAGCTTCAAGCCCTACTCAGCATGACTCCCCTACTCTTTCATGTCGACCAGAGCAAGATAGACTGGAGCGACTTGACAGAGATTACCATTGAGGCAGAGATTCTTATTGGACAAGCACTGTAATCGGCATATACAAAAAACCGCATTTCAAGAAGATCTGCGGTTTTAAATTTCAATTTTTAAACTATCTATCCGAAAAATTTAGGAAATTTACCAATTCTGAGTTCTAATCTTTATTTTCGATTCGAAATAACAAACTTATCAATAAATAGCAAGTGAAATAAGGCAAGTGTAATTCCCGATAAGCACCCATGATAAGAGATTTCTTGATGGGTAAGGGGGTAAAGATTACTATTACCCGCCAATAGGCATGTTAAAATAACAAATAGAATCCAAAATAAATCCGTCCATTTATATTTTGAAAAATATTTTTTCCACATAAAAACACCTTCTTTCCTACAATTATATTATAACACTCGATGTAAGCGTATGCAAGAAATATGAGGTGATCAACTACGAATAAACATGAGGATGAAAGACAGTAAAAACCAGCATTTCTAAACCTTCACTGTATCTAGGATTTATCTGTTTTTGGACAAGATTGACCCAAATCCACAGCATTCAAATAAACAGTAAGTGATATAAGGCCAGTACCAAACCCCATAAACTACCACGAAAAGAGATTTCTTGATGATTGAGAGGAAACAAATCGTAGTTACCTATATAGAGGCAGGTCAAAATTATAAATAAAATCCAAAATAAACCCTACATTCTTAAAATAACTTAGTACATAAATGATAATGCTGTCGCCGCCATCAATATTGCAAGAACTATTTTCCAAATTTTTTTATTTTTTCCAAAAATCTTATCAGGTAACAAGCTTATTACAAGAAAGGTAATAAACAACACCAATTTTGTATATATCATAAAAACACCCTCTTTCTTATAATTATATTATAACACCTTATGTAAGCGAATACAATAAATATGAGGTGTTCAACTACGAAGAAACATAAGAATGAAAGACAGTAAAAACCAGCATTTTAAGCGCTGGTTTATTGTTTTAAACTAAGCTTTAAAAAAAGTTAGTTTTCGAAGCTGATTAATTGTTAGTTTCCCAAACTGTACTCTTTTTTTATTTTTTAATCCCCAATAACTAAGGGCAAGTAATGCTACAACCCAAGCAAAAGTAATCCCCAAACTGTCAAAATTCAACTTGAAATCTGGTTTATTAAAGAAATCTACATAAGCTCCTAAGAAGGTTGTGTCCATAAATTTCTTAACCTCTGAGCTAACTTGAGAAAACATCGGTAAGAATGAAAGACCAAGCATTGGAATCAAACCATAAACCTGAGCCTGCGTTTGTGTCTCTGAAATAGCTCCAATTACTAGATTTAAGAGAATTGTACATAATGCTACCAGAGAAGCTACTACAAGGTATACAGGATAATCTTTTGCGAAATCCACTTCAACCATAATAGGGAAAGAAATAACTGAAGCCAAGGCAAAGATTACAGGATAAAACAAAACGGAAATAAGATATTCTCCACGGCGAACCCCACTTAAAATGAGAGTTTTAAAAATTCTTTTTTCTTTTTCCTCTGCAATAGAGTTTGAAATCATTGAACCAGAAGAAAATGAGAATGCCATTGTTAAAGAACTATACAATAGTGCTTTCCCTTGAGTGCCATCTGTATTCATAAAATTTTGGAAGAGTAGAACCATAAAGAATGGGAATACTACCTGTACCAAAGTGTTTTTATTTGTTAATAATACTTGTGTCCTCAACCAGATAAGGGCTAAAATTCTCTTAAACATCTAATTTTTCTCCTGTCAATTTAATAAAAATGTCTTCTAAAGTTGGTTCACATGAGTGAATCGTCATTATTTTTTTATAATCTTCTTGCTGCAAGTCTTCGAATCGCACTACTTTTTTAGTCGAATCACTATAAGTTACTGCAACTTTTTTTTCCGTGTTGTATTTTTGGATAATTTCGCTTGGGCTTCCTTGTTCAATAAGATCACCTTTATTCAAAAGAGCTAGGTTATCACATAATAAAGTCGCCTCATTCATATCATGAGTAGTTAAGAAAATGGTTGTTCCTCTTTCCTTTAACTCCTGTAGTAATTTGTGAATCTTCTTTGAGGTGGTGGGATCTAACCCACTTGTAGGTTCATCTAAAAATAGAACTTTAGGGTAATTGATTAAAGCACGAGCTAAAAGCATTCGTTGACGCATTCCTGTAGAAAGTTTCTCAGCTGGAGTGTCTTTACTATCATACAGACCAACTTGTTTTAGAATTTCTTCAATTCGAGATTTTGAAACTCCGTATAGTCTTGCAAATAGCAACAAGTTATTGTACAAACTTAATTTTTCGTAATAACCACTTGTGTCACCTACTAAACCTAACTCTTCAAAATCTGACGGAAGTAATTTTTGAGAATCTTTCCCTAATAATTCTGTCTTTCCGCTGTTAGCCTGTAGCTGTCCTGTCAGAATATTGATCATTGTTGTTTTCCCTGAACCAGATGGACCTAGGAATCCAAAAATTTCTCCTTCGTTTATTGAAAAACTAATTTGATTTAAAGCAATATTATCTCCAAATCGCTTTGTAACTCTTTCTACCTTAATCATTGTATTACCTCTTTCTAATGATAAATTGTATTTTAGAAACTTCACTCACTCCCATCGGTTATGTCAACAACTCTAATTCTAGGCTTTAAGTTGGAGTCCATTTTGATTTCTCTCATTTCATATGGAAGTAAAAGAACTAATTTTAGTAGCTTCTCATCAAGTGTTACTTTACATAGGCGTCTGCTATCGAGACTATTTTTGATAATCAGATAGTCCTTCTTGACAAACTTTTCATCCATATAATAGTTAATTGTTTTTACCATATTTTCCTCCCATCTGCTAATCTCCATCCCATTAAATAGGAATGTTTCTAGCATTGCGTTCTGCTTAACTTATTTACAATAACAGTATATACCTTACGAGAGTAAAAAAACAGGACATTTATGTCCACTGACATTTATGTCCTGTTTTTAAATTGAAATTATGGAAAATCCTTATTTTTTTCCTCTATCACTCGATCCCTAAATGATTTATCATTTAATAATTCCGAACCGTTTATTGCTTTATTATAGTAGTCCCAAGCAAGATCTTTATTCTGATTGGTATGAATATAATATTTGGCTTCAAAAAAATCTACTGTAGGTAGTAAAGCAAAATCTTGTATTTCATCTATTATTTCTCGTACAACACTTAGCGTTTGAGGCATTAAATCATAATATTCAATATTAAAGTGATATAAAACAATTGATACAATAACCCTTTGAATCAAATGAATATTGTTGGCATCAGAGAAATTAGTTTGCTCCAAGATGTTAGAATAGATATTTTTAAATACATTATCAATTGGCTTAGCATTCAAAGTACACTTTAAGAAATATAAGTGTAAAATTAATAAATCATTA
Source organism: Streptococcus sp. KHUD_011 (assembly GCF_046352925.1). Taxonomy (GTDB): domain Bacteria; phylum Bacillota; class Bacilli; order Lactobacillales; family Streptococcaceae; genus Streptococcus. The sequence continues at coordinate 1,803,686 of NZ_CP157578.1, forward strand.
GTATCATAATTTGTTTTTAAAAGTAACTGCTCAAAATACTCCTCAATCAATCCTTCTCCAAACTCAGCGTTTTCAGAAACATATACATCATCAATGGCTTGTAAAACCTCAACTGCTACTTGCTCATCTTCAGGAAGTTGGTCATAAAAACGTTCCTGAATATCTTCAAAGATAGCCTCACGTTGGCGGATTTTTTCTTCATCGCCATGAATAGATTGACGAATCAATTTCGTTTTTAGTTTTAAATACTCTTTAGGAACAATTAGTAAGCCCTCGTCAATTAACTGAGATATTGGAACTCCCAATACTTTGGCTATATAGTCTAGTTTCGCTAAACTGGGCAAATTATTTCCAGTTTCAATTCGACCTAACTGACGAACAGTAAGTTCTTTTTCATCTCCACAAAATGCTTCTCTACTCAATCCTTTTTCAGTCCGTAAGGTACGAATTCGTTTCCCTATTTCCAAATTTTTCATCTCATTCCTCTATAAATAGACTTTTGCACACAAAAATAAAAGTACTTATCTATTTGTTAATATCTATTATTTCAAATATATTAAATTCTTACTAACAAAGCTCCCCATGTTGCCTATCAGCATCCCTTCATAATGAACAAAGAGTTTTTTTACATATCAGGGAACTCTTCTTTTCTCTCCTCTATCACTCGATTTTTGAAATTCATATCATTAAAAAATTCTGCCCCATTGATAGCTTTTTCATAGTATTGTAGGGCTTTTTCTTTATCTTTTTCCCCGTATAGGTAATATTTAGCTTCCAAGTAGTCTACCGTTGGTTTTAAGTTTGAATCTTGAATTTCCATCATAATTTCTCTTAGAAAACTAAAAATGACAGAGATATCTTCGTAATATTCGTTCCTCAATTGATACAACAGTATTGCAATTAATACTCTCTGTAGTAGATGCATGTAAGTGTTATCTGAACAGTCAATTATGGTCACGATGTTATTTCTTACTTTTTTTAAAACGTCATCATTTCGTTTAAAACTAATAGCATTTGATAAAAAATATAAATATAAGATCAATAAATCATTTACAGAATACTCCGTTTGTAGCAAAGTTTGATTGAAATATTCCTCAATCAAGCCCTCTCCAAATTCAACATTTTCGGAAACATATACATCATCAATAGCTTGTAGAACCTCAACTGCTACTTGCTCATCCTCAGGGAGTTTATCATAAAAATGTTCCTGAATATCTTCAAAGATAGCCTCACGCTGGTGGACTTTTTCTTCATCTCCATGAATAGATTGACGAATTAACTTCGTTTTTAGCTTTAAATACTCTTTGGGAACAATTATCATGCCTTCATCAATTAACTGAAACATCGGAACTCCTAACACCTCAGCTATATAGTCTAGTTTTGCTAAGCTGGGCAAGTTATTGCCTGTTTCAATTCTGGCCAACTGACGAACAGTAAGATGCTTTTCATCTCCACAAAAAGCTTCCCTACTCAATCCTTTTTCAGTCCGTAAGGTACGAATCCGTTTCCCTATTTCCAAATTACTCATAATAAGCCTCTTTAAATTCTAATTTGATATTCAAATAACAAATTGTATACGTTCTCATTTTAACACACTTTCTTGAAATTTTCAGATAAAAATAATTATAACGAATAGTTGTAAACTACAATTCTATAGATGATTCTCTCAACATAGTATCTGAGGTCTATTTCTAGTCAAACATTCAAAAAAGCGAATTTCAACCGAAACTCGCTTTTTTTCAAAATGTATTAGTATAAATTTGTATCTTAGTTCAAGTGCCAGATATCTTCGTTGTACTGAGCAATTGTACGGTCAGATGAGAAGAATCCTGCTTTAGAGATGTTAACGATGACTTTATCCAACCATGCGTCACGGTCTTCGTAGTCAGCCAACATTTGCTCTTTAACCTTGATGTAGTCTTCCAAGTCAAGAAGAGTCATGAACCAGTCTTTGTTGATCAATTCATTGTAAAGACGTTCCAAGCGCTCTTTGTTTCCAGCTGCAAGAACTGCATCGCTAACGATGAAGTCAACCAATGGTTTGATAGCTTCACGAGCATAGAATTCGCTTGATTTGTATGCTGCTTTATCGTAAAGGTCGATAACAGTTTCTGAATCTTCACCAAAGATGTAGATGTTTTCGTCACCAACCAACTCAGCGATTTCCACGTTAGCACCGTCCATAGTACCAAGAGTCAAAGCTCCGTTCAACATGAATTTCATGTTACCAGTACCTGAAGCTTCTTTAGAAGCAAGTGAGATTTGTTCTGAGATATCACATGCTGGGATCAAGAAGCTTGCTGCAGTAACATTATAGTTTTCAACCATAACTACTTGCAAGTGTGGAGCTACTGCTGGATCGTTAGCAATAACTTCTGACATGCAAAGAATCAAGTGGATGATGTCTTGAGCGATTGTGTAGGCTGGAGCTGCTTTACCACCAAAGAAGATTGTGATTGGGCGAGCAGGGATGTTACCAGCTTTGATGTCAAGGTATTTGTGAATCACGTACAAAGCGTTCATTTGTTGGCGTTTGTACTCGTGAAGACGTTTGATTTGGATATCAAAGATAGAGTTTGTATTGATTTCCACACCTTGGTGTTCTTTCAAGTGACGAGCCAATTTACGTTTGTTGTGAGCCTTGATGCTTTCCAATTTTTCTTTGACAGCTTCTTTGTCTTCATAAGACAAGAGTTTTTCAAGCTCATCTGCTTCATGGTGCCAACCTTCTCCAATAATCTCATCCAAGTAGTGAGACAGTCTTGGGTTAGCATGCATGAGCCAACGACGGAAAGTGATACCGTTTGTTTTGTTGTTGAATTTTTCTGGGTAAAGGTCGTAGAAGGCTTTCAACTCAGAGTTCTTCAAGATTTCAGTGTGGAGTGCTGCTACCCCGTTTACACTGTATCCATAGTGGATATCCATGTGAGCCATGTGAACACGTCCGCTCTCATCGATAATTTGAACAGCTGGATCTTTGTATTCTGCTTTCACACGACGGTCCAATTCTTCGATGATTGGTACCAAGTGAGGAACCACTTCTTGCAAGAATTCAAGAGGCCATTTTTCAAGAGCTTCAGCAAGGATTGTGTGGTTAGTGTAGGCAGTCATGCTACGAACGATTGAGATTGCTTCGTCAAGTTCGATACCACGAGCAATCAAAAGACGAATCAATTCAGGGATAACCATTGATGGGTGAGTATCGTTGATTTGTACAACTGCGTAGTCTGCAAGGTCATGCAAGTTGCTTCCTTTTTCGATTGCTTCTTCGATGATCAATTGCGCACCGTTTGAAACCATGAAGTATTGTTGGAAAATACGGAGCAATTCACCTTGACGGTCACTATCATCTGGGTAAAGGAAAAGAGTCAAGTTGCGAGCGATATCTGTCTTGTCAAAGTTGATACCATCTTTAATGATTGAAGAATCAACTGAATCCAAGTCAAACAAACGCAAGCGGTTCTTAGTTTCTGTCTTGTAACCAGGTACATCGATATCGTAAAGAGTTGATGTCAATGTGAAGTGAGCAAATGGTACTTGGTAGCTACGGCTTGAGCGAACCAACCAGTTTTGCTCTGTCAACCATGCATTTGGAATTGTTTCTTGTTGGTTATTTTTAAGAACTTGTTGGAAAAGACCGTAGTGGTAGTTAAGACCAACACCGTCACCGTTCAAACCAAGAGTAGCAATTGAGTCGATAAAGCAGGCAGCCAAACGTCCCAAACCACCATTACCAAGAGATGGTTCCAATTCAACTTCTTCAACTTCGATCAAGTCTTTACCTGCAGCTGCAAGTTCTTTTTTGACATCGTCGTAAAGACCAAGGTTGATCAAGTTGTTTGACAAAAGTTTACCAATCAAGAACTCAGCTGAGATGTAGTAAACTTTTTTCTTACCAGTGTTAACTGGTTTTTTGCTACTTGCAAGCTTGCTGTAGTTAAGAAGAGCCAGGTAAAGCTCTTCATTGCTACATTCTGCAATGGTTTTATTGTAACGATTTTGTACAAATTCTTGTAGTGATAACATGTTTAAGGTGTCTCCTGATATTGTATTATTTCTTTAATTCTACCAAATTTTCATTGATTCGGCGATAGATTGTTGTCAAGTCAAGCAAGCCTTCCTCGACAGCTGGTGTCAATTGATCTTCAGTCATACGCCAAGACCAGTTTCCACCAAGGGTAGATGGGAAGTTCATACGAGCTGCCTCATCCAATTCTAGCAAATCTTGCATAGTTGCAATTGCCATGAAGCTAACTGATGAAAAGACTGTACGAAGCATAGCATGTGGCACTGTTTCGTATTCTTTACGGTTAGTGTAGCGCGCCATGTATTCACGAGTCGCATCATCGATCTCGTTACGGTACCAACCAAGGACCGTATTGTTATCGTGTGTTCCTGTGTACATAACTGAGTTAGCAGGTGCCAAGTGTGGGCTATCGATACTTTCGTCTTCTGGGTTGAAGGCAAATTGAAGAATCTTCATTCCTGGGAAGCCAGTACGTTCACGCAATTCGATAACTTCGTCTGTCATGAAACCAAGATCTTCTGCGATGATGTTTAGCTCACCAAGCTCTTCCTTAACGGCTGCAAAAAGCTTGTAGCCAGGACCTTTCACCCACTCACCAGGTGCTGCTGTATCGGAACCAGCAGGGATTTCCCAGTAAGATTCGAAACCACGGAAGTGGTCAATACGAACGATGTCGTAGATTTTGAAGCTTTCACGTAAGCGTTCAATCCACCATTTGTAACCATCTTTGTCCATTGCTTCCCAGTCATAGATTGGGTTACCCCAAAGCTGACCAGTTGCAGAAAATTCATCTGGTGGGCATCCTGCGATGCAAGTCGCCTTACCGTTAACATCTGTCTTAAAGAGATGTGGATTTGCCCACATATCGCTTGAATCTTCCGCTACGTAGATTGGCATGTCTCCAACGATTTCGATGTGGTTGTCGTTAGCGTAAGCTTTCAATTTCAACCATTGTTGGAAGAAGAAGTATTGAGTCACACGGTGGTAAACCAACTTGTCTGCCAATTGCTCACGGTAGCTTTCAAGTGCTGAAGCTTTACGAGCACGAGCATCTGCATCTGGCCATTCAGTCCAAGCAAGATTATCAAAATGCTCTTTGATAGCCATATACTCTGCAAAGAGTTCAAGCCATGATTGGTTGTCTTGAGCAAATTTCTCAAAATCTTTAACATCTCCCACTTCCAAGAAACGTTTTACCGCTTTTTCTAAAAGAGGACGACGTGCATAGTAGATTTTCGCATAATCAACTTCAGACGCATCACTACCAAAGTCAACCCCTTCAAGGTCACTTGCTTGCAACAAGCCTTGTTCCACCAAGATATCTAAATCGATAAAATGAGTGTTCCCTGCGAAGGCTGAGAAAGATTGGTAAGGAGAGTCTCCGTAACTAGTTGTTCCTAGTGGAAGGATTTGCCAGTAACGTTGTTTTGTGCGAACCAAGAAATCAACGAAGTCGTAAGCACTTTTACCAAATGATCCGATTCCGTATGCTCCTGGAAGAGAAGAAATGTGCATCAACACACCACTTTGACGTTTTTTCATAATAAGCACCTCATGTGTTTATAGTTAGATATTACATTTTTATGAACGCAAACGTTTGCGCTATTACTAGTATAGCTTATTTTCTTGATAAATGCAAGCGGTTTTAGATAACTTTTTTGATTATTTTTTTAAAATTTTTTCTTCTTACTCGTATATATATTCTTTCAGGAAACAAACAAAATAGGAATAAGGGTTTCACTTATCTCATTAAGCAAAAATAAAGTGAGAATCCTCCCTGCTTTCCATTTGTAAATTAGGCAATCGTTTTCTCAATTTTTTTAAAAAAAAATAAAACAAAAGCGATTTTTAGATTTTCTACTATTATAAACAAATAAAACGCTTACCCTTTTCGTGAAATTTTTTTAAAATTTTTACAAAAAACACTTGCAACCGCTTTCCGATTGTGTTATACTAGTCCCGTAAAGGAAAACGTTTGCGTTTCCTCATTATAAAATTTGTTATTCTTTAGGAGGAATACACTATGTCATCTAAATTCATGAAGAGCGCTGCTGTGCTTGGAACTGCTACACTCGCTAGCTTGCTTTTGGTAGCTTGCGGAAGCAAAACTGCTGATAAACCTGCTGCTTCTGGTTCATCTGAAGCGAAAGAACTCACTGTATATGTAGACGAGGGATATAAGAGCTATATTGAAGAAGTTGCTAAAGCTTATGAAAAAGAAACTGGAGTAAAAGTCACTCTTAAAACTGGTGATGCTCTAGGAGGTCTTGATAAACTTTCTCTTGACAACCAATCTGGTAATGTCCCTGACATTATGATGGCTCCATACGACCGTGTAGGTAGCCTCGGTACTGACGGACAACTTTCAGAAGTGAAATTGAGCGACAGCGCTAAAACAGATGATAAAACTAAATCTCTTGTAACAGCTGCTGACGGTAAAGTTTACGGTGCTCCAGCCGTTATCGAGTCACTAGTTATGTACTACAACAAAGACTTGATAAAAGAAGCTCCAAAAACTTTTGCTGACTTAGAAAACCTTGCTAAAGATAGCAAATATGCCTTCGCTGGTGAAGACGGCAAAACTACTGCCTTCCTAGCTGACTGGACAAACTTCTACTATGCATACGGACTTCTTGCTGGTAACGGAGCTTATGTATTTGGCGATAACGGTAAAAATCCTAAAGATATCGGTCTTGCAAACGAAGGTTCAATTACAGGTATCAACTACGCTAAATCTTGGTATGAAAAATGGCCTAAAGGTATGCAAGATACAGAAGGTTCTGGAAACTTAATTCAAACTCATTTCCAAGAAGGTAAAACAGCTGCTATCATCGACGGACCTTGGAAAGCTCAAGCCTTTAAAGATGCTAAAGTAAACTACGGTGTTGCGACTATCCCTACTCTTCCAAATGGAAAAGAATATGCTGCCTTCGGTGGTGGTAAAGCTTGGGTCATCCCTCAAGCCACTAAGAACCTTGAAGCTTCTCAAAAATTTGTAGACTTCCTTGTTTCAACTGAACAACAAAAAGTATTATACGATAAAACTAACGAAATCCCAGCTAACACTGAGGCTCGTTCATACGCTGAAGGTAAAAACGATGAGTTGACAACAGCTGTTATCAAACAGTTCAAGAACGCTCAACCAATGCCAAACATCTCTCAAATGTCTGCAGTTTGGGATCCAGCGAAAAATATGCTCTTCGATGCTGTAAGTGGTAAGAAAGATGCGAAAACAGCTGCTAACGATGCTGTAACATTGATCAAAGAAACAATCAAACAAAAATTTGGTGAATAAAAAAATTTGTTCAAGGGGGGTGGAATTCAAATCCCCCTTTGAATTTATCAATAGAAAACATATATAGTTTGGGTTTTAACTAGAAACCAGTATCCTATGAAAGGAGTTATTATGGAAAAGCAACAACCTAGTAAAGCAGCCCTGCTGTCTATCATTCCTGGGTTAGGACAGATTTACAATAAACAAAAAGCCAAAGGTTTTATCTTCCTTGGTGTAACCCTTGTATTTGTCCTCTACTTCCTAGCACTTGCAGCCCCTGAATTGAGCAATCTTATCACTCTTGGTGACAAACCAGGTCGTGATAATTCCCTCTTTATGCTGATTCGTGGTGCCTTCCATTTAATCTTTGTAGTCGTTTATGTACTCTTTTATTTCGCAAATATCAAAGATGCACATACAACTGCCAAACACATTAACAATGGCATACCAGTAGCTCTTACTTTTAAAGAAATGGTCAAAGGAATCTATGAAAATGGCTTCCCTTACCTCTTGATCATTCCATCTTATGTTGCCATGACTTTTGCGATTATCTTCCCAGTTATCGTAACCTTGATGATTGCCTTTACCAACTATGACTTCCAACACTTGCCACCAAACAAATTGTTGGACTGGGTTGGTTTAACTAACTTCACAAACATCTGGAGCTTGAGTACCTTCCGTTCAGCCTTTGGTGCCGTTCTTTCTTGGACTATCATTTGGGCTTTATCTGCCTCAACTTTACAGATCGTGATTGGTATCTTCACAGCTATCATTGCTAACCAACCATTTATCAAAGGAAAACGTATCTTTGGTGTTATTTTCCTTCTTCCTTGGGCTGTTCCAGCCTTCATCACTATCTTGACATTCTCAAACATGTTTAACGATAGTGTTGGTGCTATCAACACTCAAGTATTGCCAATCTTGGCTAAATTCCTTCCTTTCCTTGATGGTGCTCTTATTCCTTGGAAAACAGACCCAACTTGGACTAAGATTGCCTTGATTATGATGCAAGGTTGGCTTGGATTCCCATACATCTACGTTTTGACTTTGGGTATCTTGCAATCTATTCCTAACGACCTTTACGAAGCAGCTTATATTGATGGTGCCAATGCTTGGCAAAAATTCCGCAACATCACTTTCCCAATGATCTTAGCTGTTGCGGCACCTACTTTGATCAGTCAATACACCTTCAACTTTAACAACTTCTCTATCATGTACCTCTTCAATGGTGGAGGACCTGGTAGTGTCGGTGGTGGAGCTGGTTCAACTGATATCTTGATCTCATGGATCTACCGTTTGACAACAGGTACATCTCCTCAATACTCAATGGCGGCAGCTGTTACCTTGATTATCTCTATCATTGTCATCTCAATCTCTATGATCGCATTCAAGAAACTACACGCATTTGATATGGAGGACGTCTAAGATGAATAACTCAATTAAACTCAAACGTAGACTGACTCAAACCCTTACTTATCTCTACTTGATCGGCCTATCAATTATCATCATCTATCCACTATTGATTACCATCATGTCAGCCTTTAAAGCAGGTAACGTCGCAGCCTTTAAACTCGATACGAACATCAACTTCAATTTTGATAACTTTAAAGGACTCTTTACTGAAACCCTATACGGTACATGGTATCTCAATACCTTGATCATCGCCTTGGTTACCATGGCAGTTCAAACAAGTATTATCGTACTTGCTGGTTATGCCTACAGCCGTTACAACTTCTTGGCTCGTAAACAAAGTTTGGTCTTCTTCTTGATTATCCAAATGGTGCCAACCATGGCCGCTTTGACAGCCTTCTTCGTTATGGCGCTTATGTTGAACGCCCTTAACCACAGCTGGTTCCTCATCTTCCTTTATGTTGGTGGAGGTATCCCGATGAATGCTTGGCTCATGAAAGGCTACTTCGATACAGTACCAATGTCTCTAGACGAATCTGCAAAACTAGACGGTGCAGGACACTTCCGCCGCTTCTGGCAAATTGTTCTTCCACTTGTTCGCCCAATGGTTGCCGTACAAGCTCTCTGGGCTTTCATGGGACCTTTCGGGGACTACATCCTCTCTAGTTTCTTGCTTCGTGAGAAAGAATACTTCACTGTTGCCGTTGGTCTCCAAACCTTCGTCAACAATGCGAAGAACTTGAAGATTGCCTACTTCTCAGCAGGTGCTATCCTCATCGCCCTTCCAATCAGTATTCTCTTCTTCTTCCTACAAAAGAACTTTGTTTCAGGACTTACAAGTGGTGGCGACAAGGGATAATATATCCCCGCCACCCTTTTTCATTTTGGATCTTGTGACTATAAAACTATCCTTGCAACAAGCAATTTTTCTCCTAGACTTGAAATAAAGCGCATTTCTCTATATAATAATACTCATATAGAAAACACCTTTTAGAAAGATACCTATGCTTCCATATCCATTTTCCTATTTTTCAAGTATTTGGGGATTTCGTAAGCCCCTATCCAAACGTTTCGGGCTCAACTGGTTTCAACTGCTCTTTACCAGCATCTTCCTGATCAGCTTGTCTATGGTACCCATTGCCATCCAAAACAGCTCCCAGGAAACTTATCCGCTAGAAACCTTTATCGATAATGTCTATGAACCATTGACAGATGAGGTTGTCCAGGATCTCTCTGAACATGCTGCAATTGTTGATGGTAAATTAACTTATACAGGAACAGCTAGTCAAGCCCCTTCTCTTTTAATCGGTCCAAGTCAAAGCAAGGAATTACCGAAGGATTTGCAACTGCATTTCGATACGAATGAGCTAGTCATCAGCAAGGAAAGCAAGGAACTGACCCGGGTCTCTTACCGAGCGATTGAGACTGAGAGTTTCAAAAGTAAAGACAGCTTGACCCAAGCAATTTCTAAAGACTGGTACCAGCAGAATCGTGTCTATATCAGTCTCTTCCTAGTTCTCGGTGCTAGCTTCCTCTTTGGTTTGAATTTCTTTATCGTCTCTCTGGGGGCTAGTCTTCTCCTTTATATCACTAAGAAATCACGCCTCTTTTCATTTAGAACCTTTAAAGAGTGCTACCATTTTATCTTGAACTGTTTAGGATTACCAACTCTGATTACACTTATTTTGGGATTATTTGGCCAAAATATGACAACCCTGATAACTGTACAAAACATTCTTTTTGTTCTGTATCTGGTCACTATCTTTTATAAAACACATTTCCGTGATCCAGATTACCATAAATAGGAGATTTTTATGCCCGTTACGATTAAAGACGTGGCCAAGGCTGCTGGTGTTTCGCCTTCAACTGTAACCCGTGTTATTCAAAATAAATCAACCATTAGCGACGAAACAAAAAAACGTGTTCGTAAGGCTATGAAGGAGCTCAATTACCACCCCAACCTCAACGCTCGTAGTTTGGTAAGCAGTTATACCCAAGTTATCGGCTTGGTGCTTCCTGACGACTCAGACGCCTTCTATCAAAATCCTTTCTTCCCATCTGTCCTCCGTGGTATCGCCCAAGTCGCCTCTGAAAACCACTACGCCATTCAGATCGCGACAGGTAAAGATGCCAAAGAGCGTCTTAAAGCTATTTCTCAGATGGTCTATGGTAAGCGTGTAGATGGTTTGATTTTCCTCTATGCCCAAGAAGAGGACCCTTTGGTTAAGTTAGTAGCAGACGAGCAATTTCCTTTCCTTATCTTAGGTAAATCTCTATCTCCCTTCATTCCACTTGTCGATAATGACAATGTCCAAGCTGGTTTTGATGCGACAGAGTATTTCATCAAAAAAGGATGCAAGCGAATTGCCTTTATCGGAGGTACTAAGCGACTCTTCGTAACACAAGACCGTCTGACAGGTTACGAGCTAGCTCTAAAACAATACCAACTTCCTCTCGATACTAATCTGACTTACTTTGCTACTGAATTTCTTGAAGATAATGGTTATCGCTTTAGTAGACTTCTCTTCAAACACGATCCAAATATTGACGCTATTATTACCATTGATAGTCTCCTTGCTGCAGGGGTCTGTGATTACATCGCAAAACACCAACTGGATGTCCCTGTCCTCAGCTTCGACTCAGTCAATCCCAAGCTCAACTTGGCAGCCTATGTCGATATCAATAGTTTGGAGCTTGGTCGTGTTTCCTTTGAAACTATTCTCCAGATCATCAATGATGCTAAAAGCAATAAACAAATTTGTTATCGCCAGTTGATTGCCCACAAAATTATCGAAAAATAAAAACCAGCTCGAGCTGGTTTTTTTGATCACTAATTATCTGTTTCAACGAACCGTCCCAAAATATGAACATTCTCCGAGACAGAGACAAAGGCGCTTGGATCCACCTGTTTCATAATCTGTTTAAATTCATTAAACTCTGCACGTGTAATGACAGTGATTAAAACTGCCTTTCTTTCGTGATTATAGGTTCCTTCTGCATCGTGGATCATGGTTGCACCGCGGTGCAATTTTTTATGGATTTTTTCAATTACCTTCTCTGGATGATTGGTCACAATCATGGCCTGCATCCGTTTTTGCTTGGTAAAGACAGCGTCTGTGACACGGCTAGAGACAAAGATGGTAATCATAGAGTAGAGAGCGTATTCCCAACCAAAGGTCAAGCCTGCTATCAGCATGATAGTCCCATTTACCAAGAAAGAAATACTACCAACATTCTTACCCGTTTTCTTGCGAATAGTCAGGCTGACGATATCCGTCCCACCACTGGAGATATTGTTTCGAAGAGCAAAACCAATCCCCAAGCCCATGACAACACCCCCAAAAAGGGCATTGATAATGGGATCCTCCGTCAAGGTCGCCACAGGGACAAACTGGATAAAGAAGGAACTCATGGATACCGTTATAAAGGTAAAGACGGTGAACTTATGCCCAATTTGATACCAAGCCAAGACCATCAAAGGGAAATTAATGGCATAGAAGGTCAACGAAATCGGGATATGAAAACCAAACCAGTGATTACTCAAGGCAGAGATAATCTGTGCCAAACCTGTCGCACCACTCGAATACACATGCCCCGGTTGGAAAAAGAAATTGACCGCCACTGCTGATAAAAAACCATAGACCAGAGAGGCCGAAATCTTCTCATCATACTTTTCGCGAGAGATGCTTTGTAAGACACGTAAAATTTTTATCTGATAAGCAAAGCGGCGCAGATAATAGCGCCACCGCTTAATTCGTTTTGCTTGTTTCATCTTCTTCTACTTGTAAGCTGAGTTCCTCTAGTTGTTTGAGAGCTACTGTTGAAGGAGCTTGTGTCATTGGGTCAGTTGCCTTGTTGTTCTTAGGAAAGGCGATGACTTCACGGATATTTTCTTCTCCTGCTAAGAGCATAACAAATCGGTCAAGCCCGATAGCCAAACCACCGTGTGGTGGGAAACCATAGTCCATGGCTTCAAGAAGGAAACCAAACTGGTCATTTGCTTCTTCGGCTGAGAACCCAAGAGCCTTAAACATGCGTTCTTGAAGGTCTTTTTGATTGATACGAAGGCTACCACCACCAAGCTCATAACCGTTCAAGACGATATCGTAAGCAATGGCACGAACCTTAGCTAAATCACCTTCTAGTTCGTGAGCAGTCTCTTCTTGTGGAAGTGTGAACGGATGGTGGGCGCTCATGTAGCGGCCTTCTTCTTCAGACCATTCAAACATTGGCCAGTCAACCACCCAAAGGAAGTTAAATTTATCGTTATCAATCAAGCCAAGCTCTTTGGAAATACGTCCACGAAGGGCACCAAGTGTTGCATTGGCTACCTCAAGCGTATCCGCCACAAAGAGAACGAGGTCCTTATCTTCAAGAGCAAGCGCTGTTGTCAATTCTGCTTGGATGCCAGTCAAAAACTTAGCAACTGGTCCGTTTAATTCTCCATCAACCACCTTGACCCAGGCAAGACCTTTGGCACCGTACTGTTTAGCTACTTCCGTCATCTTGTCAATGTCTTTGCGTGAATAGTTGTCCGCAGCTCCTTTGACTACAATTGCTTTTACAGCAGGTGCTTCTGAAAAGACTTTGAAGTCTACACCTTTGACAACTTCTGTTAAGTCCTGAAGTAACATGTCAAAACGGGTATCAGGTTTGTCAGAACCGTAAAGAGCCATAGCATCATCGTATTTCATACGAGGGAATGGTAGCGTTACTTCGATGCCTTTTGTTTCCTTCATCACGCGCGCAATCAAGCCTTCTGTGATATCTTGGATTTCTTGCTCAGTAAGGAAAGATGTTTCCAAGTCGACCTGGGTAAACTCAGGCTGGCGATCTCCACGCAAGTCCTCATCACGGAAACATTTAACGATTTGGTAGTAGCGGTCAAAACCAGCATTCATCAAGAGCTGTTTCGTGATCTGTGGACTTTGAGGAAGCGCGTAAAAATGCCCTTTATTCACACGAGATGGCACCAAGTAGTCACGCGCCCCTTCAGGAGTTGACTTAGAAAGGAATGGTGTCTCCACGTCGATAAACTCCAACTCATCCAAGTAGTTGCGGATAGAGTGGGTCACTTTAGCACGAAGTTTAAGATTTTCCAACATTTCTGGACGACGAAGGTCAAGATAACGGTAACGCAAACGCGTATCGTCATTGGCCTCAATCCCATCCTTAATCTCAAATGGTGTTGTCTTAGCTGTATTAAGCACTGTCAGAGCTGTCACGTTTAACTCAACTGCACCAGTTGGCAACTTATCATTGGCTTGCTCACGCGCAGCGACCTGACCAGTCACCTCGATAACAAATTCGCTACGAAGGCTTTCAGCTGTTGCCATGACCTCTGCAGAGACTTTTTCAGGGTTGATAACCAACTGCATGATTCCTTCACGGTCACGAAGGTCGATAAAGATCAAACCACCAAGGTCACGACGACGGCCAACCCATCCTTTCAAGGTTATTTCTTGTCCGATGTGTTCCTCACGAACACGACCAGCATACATACTACGTTTCATTGTTTCTCTCCTCTTTTATTCTGTTACTATTTTACCATAAAAGCGCAGGCTCTTCATGAAAATCAGCAGAAAAGTTTACCAGTCTTTAAAAATCAGGTGAAGATTATAAAAATTAGAGCCATATAAAAATCCGATGAACTTCATCGGACTCTTTTATTTTGAATTGTTGCCTGCTTTACGCTTTTCAGCAATTTCGGCTGCCTTTCGAGGCAAGACAATTTCTGTTGTATAAGCTGTCCCAAAGCGCAAGACACCTGCAATAGGGGCAAAGACAACTGCTAGATAGTTGTAGAAGAAATCGCCCTTAAAGGCATAAGCTAGCGCCCCAATGATGAAAAATAGAACAACTGCTTGAATCACTGCTAATAAAATTACTCGTTTCATGTGACCTCCTGACTCTATTATAGCATGAGAATCATCAAAAAGCTGACTAAATTATTCAAAGCGTGGAGAGAAATACTGTAGACCAGACCTTTTCTGCTAATGTAAGCCAAGCCCAAGCTAAAACCAAGACTAGTATAGACTAAAAATTGTTGCACATCACCTGGGAAATGAATCAAGGCAAACAGAAGACTAGATACCAGAAGAAAAAGCAGAGTTTGTTTGCTATTGTCCTGCTTAGGAAAGAGGTAGCGTGCCAACATCCCTCTAAAGATAAGTTCTTCCGTCAAAGGAGCAAAAATAACGACCGCAAAGAATGAGAAAAGTGGTTGAGACAAGGTCAAGTCTATCGCTATTTGCTGATTTACTGAAGGATCATTTGGCAAGAAAAACTGGACAACCAGAGATAAGAACCAAACCAAGGCAGGAAGCCAAATAAATCGGTTGAAGCCACTCTTCTCAATACGAACAGGACCTTTCTGATACCATTTGTAAATGCCGTACACATAAACTCCAGCCAAGGCCACATAGAGTAGGGTAACAGCATAGGGTGAAGCGCCTAAGGCAAGCGAAGTAGTCGCGAGCCCTTGAATAAAGCCATAGATAAAGAAAAAGGATAGAATGGCTAGAAGAAACCAGCCAAAATTTTTAAGTAATTTCATATAGATCTCCTATTTAAAATAGCGTTTTACCATAGGTAACTGCATCACATTGATATAAACATGGATTGCTCCGACAAGCAAGAAAGCTAGTAACTGAATCTCTCCTATCAAGAAAGAAATGATAAAAAGAAAAATATATAAGACTGGTAAGACATACTGATTTAATTGGAATAAAATTCGAAAACTCTGTTCCAAATTAGCCTTGCGCTCCCCTTCATCGTAAGAATCGAAATGCTCTAAGATATCCTTTGGTGTAGAGAAAAATGCCAAATCAAGCTTACGAACAAGCGCAATTGTTTTAAAAAGATATTTTTGGCTTTGTAAATACAGTACTAATTCCAAAAAGGAAAGGGAAAATGTTATACGACTTACATCGAGTACAATTACTTCGCTTCCTGAAATGAAGAGAGCCAATACAATCGCTACGGCTGTAATATTAAAAGTAATGTTTCCAAACTCAAGATTACGATACATTTGCACATAATAGGTTTCATTCAAATCATCATCCATTTCCTCTTGATACAAGGAGTGAAATTTTCTGCTTTTCTTTAAGAAATTAAACGTCAAAACAATGCCAACGAAACCTAATAGTAAACAAATAGCTGATATCCATGGTATCAAGATTTTTACATCTAACATAATTCCGTGGAATTCGGCACCAGTCTTCAACATATCTACAAACATGTACAAGAAAACTCCCAAGACAAAAGGAATTAAAAATAACAAGCCACGTTTCTTTTTCATATTCATTCTCCTTTTTCACTTGCTAGATTTTTTGCTTTCTTTTCAATCCAGTCAACGACTGGGATAAGAGCAAAGTAGGCCCAAATAAATTGGTTACTTTGATAGGGATTAAACCAGCCTAAGTCCATCCCAATCAATAGAAATACGCTGACTAATAAAGCTATGGCAACTACATAATAGATTACTTTATACTTGTTCATCACTCGTCCTCCTCCAAGCGAAATACCGATTCGACTGTTTCGTTGAAAATTTGAGATATTTTCAGGGCAATGATAATGGACGGGGTGTACTCGTCCCGTTCCAGTAGGCTAATGGTCTGCCTGGAAACCCCTGCCAACTTGGCCAGTTCGGTTTGATTCAGACCATCGCGAGCCCGAAGCTCTTTTAAACGATTTTTAAGCATTCCTTTCTCCTTTTCTCTTAACTTGCTTACATTGTAACACATCTTTTTCTTTTTGACAAGTATATTTGTCAAAAAGTTTATGATTTTTGTCATTTTGCAAAAGAAAAAGGTCAGAGTAGTTTTCTGACCAGTTTTTCTGTTATTAAAATCCTAGTTTTTCAAAGATTTCTGAGAAATTTTTGCTGATTGCATCAAGTGACACTTGCACTTCTTCTCGGGTTTGGTTGTTCTTGACCGTCACTTGTCCGCTTTCGACTTCACTCTCTCCTAGGGTGATGAGGGTCTTAGCCGCAAAGACATCGGCTGATTTGAACTGAGCTTTGAGTTTACGGTTGAGGTAATCACGCTCTGCTTTGAAACCTTGTTGGCGAAGAGCTTGGACTAGTTCTAGGGCTTTTACATTTGCTCCTTCTCCCAAGACTGCGATATAGACATCCAGTGCGTTTTCGATAGGGAGAGTTACACCTTGCTTTTCAAGGATGAGAAGCAGGCGCTCTACACCAAGTCCAAAACCAAAGCCAGCAGTTTCAGGGCCTCCAAAGTAAGAAACCAAACCATCGTAGCGACCACCCGCGCAGACTGTTAAGTCATTGCCCTCGATTTCTGTGATGAACTCGAAAATGGTGTGGTTGTAGTAGTCCAGACCACGCACCATATTGGTATCGATGATATAGTCTACACCAAGATTTTCCAACATCTGACGCACAGCATCAAAATGAGCTTGGCTTTCTTCATCAAGGAAGTCCAAGATAGAAGGCGCATTCTCTACTGCTACCTTGTCTTCTTTTTCCTTAGAGTCCAAGACACGGAGAGGATTTTCCTCCAAACGACGTTGGCTATCCTTAGACAAGGTCTCCTTGAGCGGTGTCAAATAGTCAATTAAGGCTTGGCGGTAGGCCGCGCGGCTCTCAGGATTTCCAAGAGTGTTAAGGTGCAATTTGACACCTTGGATGCCGATTTCTTTCAAGAAATGGGCTGCCATAGCGATGGTTTCCACATCGGTAGCTGGATTGCTAGAGCCAAAACACTCAACACCAATCTGGTGGAACTGACGCAAACGTCCTGCCTGTGGACGCTCATAGCGGAACATAGGGCCCATGTAGTAGAACTTGCTTGGCTTTTGCACTTCTGGCGCGAAGAGTTTATTTTCCACATAGGAACGGACAACGGGCGCAGTTCCTTCTGGACGGAGGGTGATATGGCGGTCACCCTTGTCATAGAAATCGTACATTTCCTTAGTTACGATATCTGTTGTATCTCCGACAGAGCGGCTGATGACCTCGTAATGCTCAAAAATAGGCGTGCGCACTTCTGCGTAGTTGTAGCGCTTGAAAATTTCACGGGCAAAGCCTTCAACGTACTGCCATTTGGCAGACTCAGCAGGTAAAATATCCTGCGTTCCTTTTGGTTTTTGTAATTTCATAGGGAATCCTCTTTAAACTTAATAGTCTTATTTTACCATAAATAGAGGGATTAAGACAGTATGAAAAAAATTAGGATTTAGATATCATTTTTGAGATTAATAACTGTCAAAAGAATAGCTATCAAGGAGAGACCAACAAATAGCATCCAAGTCAACTGTATATTCCACACAGCTATAAGTGAAAAACAAGCTGTTCCCACAGGTATGGATAAAGTAAACAATAAACCTAAAAAATTACTGGTACGAGCTAGAACATCTGGAGCTAGATTTTTCATGAGCATGGCACTAATCTTTGGTTGAACTTTACCACACACATACAGAGTTGAAAAGAGAAATAGTAAACCAAGTACGACTTGATTGAATAAATTAGCTAGACCAATTAGACTGAGTCCTACGGTCGCCCACATCATCAATCTAGGCAAAGACTGCTTCCCAAAATAATCATTGCCCGTAAGGCTACTGATGATGATTGCTACTAAAACACAGAATTGATTGATAAATAGTGCCTCTGTGTAAGAAAAATTCAAGAGAGAATGGCTCAAAAAGAAGATGTTATAGATGCTTCCTAAAGCCCCACCCAAGGCATTAATAAGCAAGACAGCAAAGATCATGAATCCAAAGTTTTTCTGTCCACCTTTAAGAAAAACAAGACGTAAATTTCGGTAAATTGTTAGGAACTGGTCTTTGATAGAAAGCTTCTCATTTTTTAGTGATTCACCATCAGCAGATGACATTGACAGGCTTAATTTGCTTTTTCCTAAAAAGAGAACAAAGGCTGATACTAGGAAAAAGCAGGCATTGATTCCCGCAACGAGGGAAAAATTGTTGACTGATAGACCTAAGAGCCACACTCCGAAAGCTTGACCACCAATGGCTGAAATATAGGTGATAAACTGTGAAAAAGCATAAGCCTCCATTAGATCATCTTCAGCTACTTTTTCCTTAATAAGAGGCATGCGCAGGCCACCTGCAAAATCACTGATGACATCACTAATGACATTGATCAAACACAGGCTAGAAAAGGCAAAGAGACTAGCTTGCTGAACAACTAGGGCTGCTAGAAAAAATAAAACCGCCTGAAACAAACCGCTATAGACCATCCATTTGACCTTATCCCTCGTGTAATCTGCCCGAATCCCTACAAAAACTGTAAAGAGAGTCGGAATAATCATGACAATATTCGCCATAGCAACAGCAAAGGAGGCTTGTGGCAGGGTCGATGCATAGACGATAAAGACCAGGTTAAAAATTGAAGCACCAAAAGCATTGAAGAAGCGTGACAAAGTCAAGAGTCGATAAGCTTGATTTCTAAACAATAGTTTCATAGATAATCTCCCTTCTTGTTCGAAGTTTTATGTGAAGTATGACTATAGTATAGCACTTAGAAATTTTAGAGGAAAAACTTTTGAATATATGCAACAAATGAAATGAGCAAAAAGAAACGATAGAATTTCTCCAGTGACACGAGAGAGCCCAACAGTTCTATCGCTTAAAATTTCAAATAGTTTTCTTAGTTTGCAGATATTCAACAATCGGAGGTTTTTCTATAGTATTCGGCAGATTTATTACAGCCGAGCATCTCAAAAATACGGACAGCATCTTCCATCTTTTTCTGACCTTCCTTGACTCTGCCTTGCTTGCTATCAAGGAGACCTTCCGCCCACAAATAGACAATTCGGAAATAGGTTTCATTTTCATTGTAGAAATGCTCTTCGATAACACGTTTAAAATAAGAGGCATTGGTAAATTCTTCACACTCAATGCTGGCTAAAAAACCATTCAATAGTATCGTATGAAAAAGGTTTCGATTACCAGACATTTCCATTAGAAAATCAGATTTACGTACCATTTCTCGTACATATCTAGTAAAAAGAGAAGCAGATAAAAAGGGAGAACTGACTGAAAATAAATTGAGTTCATAGATTCCCCAAATCTCGGTAGAAAACAAATAATCATGAAGGACTTTCCCCTCCTCTGCCGTTAACTCTACCCTTTCGTCCATGCTCTTCATATAAGACTTGATAAGAATGGCATTTAGAATATGTTTCTGTTTGTTTTGAGAATGGGCATGCTTTTGATACTCCCTGCGATACAAGCCCTCAAGAGGTGCTATATTCTTTGGATCCAAGACATCTATGATTTCTTTTCTCAACTCAGAATCTGTATCATACTGAAAACCTCTCGCCAGAAAGAGGATTTCCTCTACACTGGCAGATATATTTTCTAGGGCAAATAGAAACTTTTCCACCGAAAGCTCACTCTGACCTGTTTCAAATCGAGATAACATAGACGGCGAAAATTGTTCCCCAGTTGCTTGTCTCAGCGAGATATTTCTTGACTCTCGTAATTGTCTAAAGACTTTTCCAATCTGCTCCATAGGCTTCCCCTTGATTTAGCATTTTCTTTATATTATCATATTTTTTCAGAAAATTCATCAAAAACTTGCCAAATTGTCAGAATTATGAGAAAATAGAGGATATTTATCACGTGGAGGGACTGTAATGAGAGACGATATCAAAATCAATGACCGCGCTTTGGCCTTGCAAGACCAAATTATCGAAAAACTAGAGAAGGTTTTTGATACAGATGTGGAATTGGATGTGTACAATCTAGGGCTGATTTATGAAATCAATCTAGACGAAACAGGTCTCTGTAAGATTGTCATGACCTTCACTGATACCGCCTGTGATTGCGCCGAAAGCCTGCCTATCGAAATCGTTGCAGGTCTGAAACAAATCGAGGGTATCGAAGATGTCAAGGTTGAAGTTACTTGGTCGCCTGCCTGGAAGATTACACGAATCAGTCGCTACGGCCGCATTGCCCTTGGACTGCCACCTCGTTAAGCAGGCAAATTACTTTTGAAGATGAAAAAA
The DNA here is from genome assembly GCF_046352925.1 of Streptococcus sp. KHUD_011. Taxonomy (GTDB): domain Bacteria; phylum Bacillota; class Bacilli; order Lactobacillales; family Streptococcaceae; genus Streptococcus. The sequence continues at coordinate 1,824,396 of NZ_CP157578.1, forward strand.
AGCAAGCTAAAATTGGCTTGCTTTTTGAGTTTATTTTTTACCTGACTTGTCCATATTCCAGAAGTCTGTCACGGCTCCGCGTGAAGCAGACGATACGATATGAGCGTATTTACCGAGGACACCACGGCTGTAAAGTGGTGGCAAGGTAGTTTCTGCCTTACGTTTTTCAAGTTCTTCTTCGGATACGGCCATGGAAATTTCTTTGGTATCTTGGTCAACCGTAACGATATCGCCTGTACGGAGGTAGGCAATTGGTCCACCATCCTGAGCTTCAGGGGCGATATGTCCAACAACCAGACCATAAGTACCACCAGAGAAACGTCCATCTGTCAAGAGGGCAACCTTGTCTCCTTGACCTTTACCAACGATCATGGATGAAAGTGACAACATCTCAGGCATACCAGGACCACCCTTAGGTCCAACGAAACGCACAACGACTACATCGCCATCAACAATTTCATCTGTCAGAACGGCCTGAATAGCATCTTCTTCTGAGTCAAAGACCTTAGCTGGACCAACGTGACGACGTACTTTCACACCTGATACCTTGGCAACCGCACCGTCAGGGGCAAGGTTCCCGTTCAAGATGATAAGCGGACCGTCCGCACGTTTTGGATTTTCAAGTGGCATGATAACTTTTTGACCTGGTGTAAGGTCTGCAAAGTCAGCCAAGTTCTCAGCGACAGTCTTACCAGTACATGTGATACGGTCCCCGTGAAGGAAACCATTTGCCAACAAGTACTTCATAACCGCAGGGACACCACCGACTTCATAGAGGTCTTGGAAGACATACTGACCAGATGGTTTCAAGTCGGCCAAGTGAGGCACGCGCTCTTGGATCGTATTGAAGTCCTCAAGTGACAAGTCAACATTAGCCGCATGGGCAATAGCAAGCAAGTGAAGAGTGGCATTTGTAGAACCACCGAGAGCCATGGTCACAGTGATGGCATCTTCAAAGGCTTCACGAGTCAAGATATCTGATGGTTTGAGACCAAGCTCCAGCATCTTAACAACAGCACGTCCTGCTGCTTCGATATCTTCTTTCTTGTCAGCTGATTCAGCTGGGTGAGATGAAGAACCTGGCAAACTCATCCCTAGAACTTCGATAGCGGTCGCCATGGTATTAGCTGTGTACATACCACCACAGCCACCAGGGCCAGGGCAGGCATTACATTCAAGACGCTTCACGTCCTCAGCTGTCATGTCACCGTGGTTCCATTTCCCGATTCCTTCAAAGACAGAAACCAAGTCAATATCTTTGCCATCAAGATTTCCCGGTGCAATGGTACCACCATAGGCGAAAATAGCTGGGATATCCATATTAGCAATGGCAATCATAGAACCAGGCATATTCTTATCACAGCCACCAATAGCAACAAAGGCATCCACGTTGTGACCACCCATAGCCGCTTCGATAGAGTCCGCAATGATATCACGAGATGTTAGAGAGAAACGCATACCAGGCGTTCCCATAGCAATCCCGTCCGCTACGGTAATGGTACCAAACTGTACAGGCCAAGCACCTGCCGATTTGACACCCTCTTTCGCCAATTTCCCAAAATCATGCAAGTGAATGTTACATGGTGTATTTTCCGCCCAAGTCGAAATCACTCCCACAATCGGTGTTTCAAAGTCCTTATCTGTCATACCAGTCGCACGAAGCATAGCACGGTTTGGTGATTTTACCATACTGTCATAAATGCTACTGCGGTGACGTTTATCTAATTCAGTCATTTGTTCCCTCCCATTTCAGTTTTTACTATTATAGCACATTTTAAAAGCAATGAACAGAAGAAAATTCTTGAATTTTCAGAAAATTTTGATTAATTAGATTGAATGGCTTCTATTTTTTTCATCTTTTTTTGTCAAGTAACTTTACTTTACAAAAAAAATGTGTTATCCTAGTATGGTTGATGAAAATCAGTAGATTGAATCGAATATAAATACCTAAAGGAGAAATCAAAATGGCAGTACCTGCACGTCGCACTTCAAAAGCGAAGAAAAACAAACGTCGTACACACTACAAAGTAACAGCTCCATCTGTAAACTTTGACGAAACTACTGGAGATTACTCACGTTCTCACCGTGTATCACTTAAAGGATACTACAAAGGACGTAAAATCGCTAAAGCTGCATCAGCTGAATAATAGAAGGGAGATACCATGCGCGTAAATATTACACTTGAACACAAAGAATCTGGTGAACGCTTGTACCTTACTTCTAAAAACAAACGTAACACTCCAGACCGTCTTCAATTGAAGAAATACTCACCAAAACTTCGCAAACACGTTGTGTTTACAGAAGTTAAGTAAGCATTCAATACGAATCAATACAGAAGAAAAACGCTTGATCAGCGTTTTTTCTTTTTGTTAATTTCAGTACATTGCAAGACAAATCATTCGAATGACTACATTTTTTGTGAAATAAATTAGATGTTCGGATATATAGAAAAATCCAAAATCCCCTGCAAATCTACATTACAAGGGACTTGTGTGTTATTCTTGTACTTCTTTCTGAGCAGCCTTTCCTTGATCTAGAAGAGCTTGGACGATTTTCTCATCGCGTAGTTTGACAGAATCGTTGATCATTTCTGCGGACTTGACGATGGTTGTTTCTAGTTGGGCACGTTTCTGGCGTCCCAATTCAATAGCTGCGACGATACCTTGATTTTGAGCAACCAGGCTTTCAGCCAGTTTGGTAACCGATTCGACAGCGACTGTCGGGCTTTGGGCAATTCGTTCCATCTGCGGAATCACTTCCTTGCTGGTCTCAGCTAACATCTGAAGGGCAGCATTATTGGCATTGACAATGGCATCAGCTACAACACCTGATTTCATGGATTGTTGCAAAATACCAAGTTGGGCAATAGAAAGCTTCATTGTCGGGATGGTATTGCGACGAAGCATGCCCAATTTTTGGCGCATATCTGAGGAAACCTTCACAAGATTGCGCATCTGAGGTGTTGTTGCCCAGGCCACATAGAGACGGCTGACATACTCGGTGTGCTGTTGTTCGAGGGTATTGACCACTTCAGCCATGCGGGCCAATTCTTGTGATTTAGTCTGATATTCTACCGTACTTGTATCGAGTTGGTCAACTTGAGCTTTCAGTTCTGCAGCGCGATTGCCAGCTTCTGTTTGGCTAGCTTCGATAAAGGAAATTACTCCCACTAGATTTTCAATGGATTTGGTATTGTCCTCAATCAACATCTCAGCAGAGACAATATTTCGAGCTAGCACATCTTCTTGCTTGACTACTGCGGCAGCCATGCCATCTAGCTTTTGCTCCACTGTTTTTGAGTCAAAGTAAAATTCCTGTAACGTATTCTTGCTCTTGTTAAACAATCGTTGCAAAAAGTTTGGTTTCTCTTCTAGCTCAGCAATTTCAGCGTTCTTGTATTTGACTACAAAGCCTTGCAACTCACGGTTGGTATTTTTGAGTAGATCATCCACTTGGGGAATCTGCAATTTCTTTTGTTCTGACAAGATACGATTGACCGTATTGTTCACACCTTCTACAGCAGATTGTCCAAAATCCAAAAGAGCATTTTGATTTGCGACAAACTGGTCTACTAACTGGGGCACGTGTGCCTTGATCCCCTCTTGCTGCTCAGGGCTCAACTTTTCAAGGAAGGTCAAGGTCTTGTCTGAGCCAGTATTTGTCTCGATGATTTGGGTTGTTTTATCCACCTTAGCTACCGTATTATTGGCAATCTGGTCAATATCAAAATTAAATTCTGTCATGGTTACTCCTTTGTTTCTAACCTATTCTTTACGATCTTTTTCTAGGATACGCAGACTGATATCAAAATCACGCATATCTGTTTCATTGAGTTCTCTCAGGACTTGGTCCAGCTCAAGGTCAAATTGTTCGATAGCTGCTTTAGCTTGTTGCAAACGTTCTTCGGCTCGATTATAGTTTTTAGGATTGGCCTTAATCTTTAAATAGCCTTCTAAAATCGTTTGGAATTTCTCCATCTTCAAACTATGAATGGCAGTCAATTCTTCCTTATCCCCCTCAGCAGAGGTGGCAATCTTGTCTAAAATTGCCTGATGGTCAATGGCAATATTAGCCAAGGTCTGGGACAATTCTGGAGCTAGTTCCTCTGGCTCCGCATTTTCAAGATCTACCTGACTTTCTCTATCCAAACGTTCTAGCTGAACATCGATGTTTGCCCTTACTGTACGAACCTTTTTGTCAATACGGTTGTAGACATCAGCATCGATATAGGACTTGAGACGATCCGCCTCCTGATGGATTTCCCGCAGTTCGATTAATACTTGATTGGCCAGACTCTTATAGGACTCTGATCCTTTCTCTACCAAGACTCCCTCTAACTGCTGAATATCCTTGTCCGCCTGACGAATCCGAGCTTTTAAAAGCTCAATCCGATCATCGAGCGAACGATCCTGCAAAAGAGGATAGCGCCAACGTTTATAGAGGCGATAACCACCATAGCCTAGCAGGACACAAGCCGCAAGCGGAAGAGCATATTGGACCAACAGGCCTAATAAGAACAAGAAGCCCCAAAAATAGAGACAGCCTTTCCAAAAACCATTACCCGATTTCATAAACATTCCTTATTTTCAATTTATAAGTCTATTTTAGCACAAAAGACAAAAATGAGGGCGGAAATCCCCTAGAAAAGAGTTGATTTCTTTGCTGTAGAATGGAGGCTAGAAGCGCGTGGGCTAATTTCAGTAAAGTGGACTCAAACCACAAACACACTCTGATGAATATCAAAACAAAAGCTTGAAATATAGGAGGGGTTGTGTTAAAATTGGTTTACAGTGATGATAATTGTCTAACAAGGCAACAAAAAGCCCCAACGTTCCCGCGTTGAGGTTTTTTTGGCTTATTGCCCCTTAAAGGTTATTTCTTGCGTGAGTTAAGCCATTTCTCAAACAAGGTTGTCAAAATATTGACTACTAAGGGTGCTAGAAAAATTGTGATGATAATTTCTAACATCGGCAACACCTCTCTTCATTAAAGTGAGGGGGGCAAAATATTATATCATACCAGATTTATATCATCAACATCGCGTCATTCTTGGAATAGATAGACTTAGATACACAAATAACCTTACTAACAAATCTCTAAGCAAACCCAGAAATCAACGTTTTAATACAAAGCAAAAAGCCCATAGATTCGTAGCTAAGGGCTGATTGATTTGCAAGGATAGGCAGGACTGTCGGGGCTCCTGCATTTCTCGACCCACTATAAGTGGCGCGTTGGTGACAGATTCTCAACCTCTATCCTTCATGTCTTCATTATAGCACTTTTTTCTCAATTTTCAATCCGTGCATTTAAATTTATTACCTATCTTTTCTCTAGTATCCTTCAACCATATTGCACTTCCACCTCACTCATGATTTCCAGCAAAGTTTTCCCTTTAATCTGTAAAGAAATTAACTCATCAAAAGATGACACTTTATATTCATTATCTCCAATCACCACTAAAATATCATGAACAGAATTAGGGAAAATACCACATACTTGATTCTTATAATCAAAAGAAGCGTCCCAACCATTGTCATACAATGCTCGTAAATCATCAAATATTGCCATAATATATCTTGATTCTCCTATATAAGATATTCCACAACTTATCCAAAACCGTATGAAAATTTATCTGGTAACTCTTTTCCTAATTTAATACTTTTAATCAAAGTATCTTTGACAACCGAAGCAAATTGTCCTAAATCATCTCCAACATAGCTATATTCCAAAGTAGTTTTATCGATAGTTGCAATACCTTTACAAGCTCCACTCACAATAGAATACTGCCTCTTAGACGAGCTATCTTCTATTCTGTACATCGTAATAATTTGTTTATCAATCTTTGTCATTTTCTATTTAGTGTAAAATAAGGCACTGGAATTATTCTTGACTCTCAAAAATATAATTGCAACAAGGTATCGAAATCGTCTTCGAAAACATTTTGACTATTTTGCTTTATTTGCTCAATGATTTTATCCTTTTTATTTCTATCTAAAGGTAGTGTTTCAAACGCTTCTTCTTTTACTAAGAATTCACCATTTTCTCCCTGGAATTCTTTTGTAATTTTTCTAATATGACTCTCGAAATCGATAGATTGGAGCTCTTCGTCGTTTATGTTATCTTCAATCGCATCTAGTAACAAACTAATTGAAATTTTAATCATCTTTAAATACTTCCCTATGCGTAAATACCGCCACTTTATTCATCAAGTCGTCCTCTGTGTAGTCAATTGTAAAAGTATCTAAACTAAAGATAGATTTAGGGGGAGTTGAACAAATCATAGGAACACTATGCACCCTATACTCTTTTTCTCCAATTCTCACAGCATGATTGATTTTCAAATCTGAAAAATCAGGATTCTCAACAGTAATAGAAACAAGACGATGCGCTATTTTATAAACATCAATTATCTTATTTTTCGTGTTTAATTTATCCATAATTATTATTTTAATACTTATGTTCTTGGTAATCAAAACCTATTTTAGATTTAATACTATCAAATAAATCTAAAACAGACTTAGGAGTGTTCTTTTTAAAAGATACACGAGGCATATCTTTGTCAGGATAAACTTGGTCTACCCACTCATGAATTTGATTATAAAAAATCAACAGCTCTTTGCTTGGTGGTATCATCATATCTAAAACGAAACCTCCTTTACTTTAACTTCATTATAAACTTTCCTATCCTAATATTCAATCAACAAGAGACCATTACGATAGCTTTTTAGAAAATGGTAAGTAGCCTTTTCTATCTCTTTAATTCTCATGATTTGATTTCTTATACTCAATGAAAATCAAAATGCAAACTAGGAAGCTAGCCGCAGGCTGTGCTTGAGTTCAGCAGGCAAGAAACTAGCACGGTCAAACGTCCTTTTTTTATTACCTAATAATACTATCATACCACATCTAGAAAACACACTAAATTATTAGTAATCCCCATCGATTTGCAGTATAATGATGGAAAGGTGGGTTGATACTCACGGTTCACCAAAAAGACTGGTTTGGCGAGTTTATGGAGGAGGGATTTATATGGATAGATCAAAAAAGACTTGGGAAATTGATGGATATTTATGGTTAAATTGCCCTGTTTGCGGAACTGAGGTTATGGACTATGATATCTGTGATGTCTGTCGTTGGCATAATACTGGTATTATAAATATTGACGGTGGCCCGAATAAAATGACTCTAGCTGAAGCCAAAGAAGCTTACGCAAGGAGAAAAATCGTAAAAATTCGAGAATTTGATACAGTGTTGTTAAAAAACAGTCAAACGGCGACAATTGTCGAAAAGTTAAGTGAAGATACTTTTATTGCTGACATAGGAGATTCCCCGAAAGACTGGGATACCATAACAATTACAATCAATGATATTGAAAAAGTAGTGTATAGAAATAGCTAATATATTTGTATAGTGTTGGGAGTAACCTTAAATGAATAAGACTGGAAAAGAGAATTTGATAATCATTAATGGTCGAGAATATGTCCATTGTCCAGTATGTGGTACTGTTACAGCAGTGTATGACATCTGTGACGTCTGTCAGTGGCAAAACACAGGAGAAACTAATATAGATGGTGGCCCTAATGAAATGACCCTTGCGGAGGCTAAAGAAGCTTATGTTAATGGAATTCCAATAATATAACAGACTGAAAGGAGAGACTGATGGATCTTAGAAAATTTAATAATAAGGTTGTCAGAATCACCGATATTGATGGCCAAATATTTAAAGGCGTAGCTCTTTACGAAGACAAAGATGTCTATGATGAAGAACTTGATGGATTATCTGTTAATTCTGGAACCAGATGGACAAAACTCTTTGAAGATGAAATCAAAGAAATTGAAATTACTGATAAAATCAACCAGTACCTCATATAACTGAAATAGCTTTAATCTATCTATAAATCGTCTTGCGAATATCTCACGTCCTACATCATACAATCACTTATCTTCAATTCTAAGTCTAGTCTCTGAATTGCTTTTTCAAAATTTTTAATGCTTTTTAGTTTCTTTTCTACTTGGTTAGTGGTCACACTGGTATTCCTTATAGTATAATTAGTTTAAAGAGAAGTGAGGTAGAAATGATAGTGTCGCTACGCAACTTCATAGTTTGAGATGACGGGACAGGCACACCGTCCACTACTCTTGAGCGCTTAGATTATTCTAGGTGCTTTTTTTGCATTTTCTCGGTGTTCGCTCTTGGTTCAAGTCCATTCTCCATACCATTTGGTAAGGAATTAAGAGACATTTTTATCTCTTCTATCTCCTTGTCATTCTGCTAGCAACTGAGGCAAGTTATCGCACAATTGATATTGACCCACAAACTATAGAGGTCTTAAAAGTGTATCAAAAAAGACAACGTCAAGAAGCTTGGAAACTTGGTCGGACTGAAACTGTTGTCTTCTCAGATTTTATTCATAAATACCCAAACAATAAAACACTAGCAACACGTTTAAACACACGTTTCAAACATGCTGGTGTACCTAATATTGGATTCCACGGTTTTAGACACACACACGCTAGTCTCTTGCTAAACTCTGGAATACCATATAAAGAATTACAACACCGTCTAGGTCATTCTACACTGGCTATGACTATGGACACTTACAGTCATCTCTCCAAAGAAAAAGCAAAAACAGCCGTCTCATTTTATGAGAAAGCTGTTAGTTCTTTGTAAAGGGGGACAAAAAGGGGGACAAACCCAGAAATCAACATTTTAAGACAAAGCAAAAAGCCCACTGTTGTAGGCTTTCTGTAAGATATTTCTTAAAATTAAAGCATTTTGTTGTAGAATTCAACGACAAGTGCTTCGTTGATTTCTGGGTTGATTTCGTCGCGTTCTGGTAAGCGAGTCAATGAACCTTCCAATTTTTCAGCGTCGAATGATACGAATGCTGGACGTCCAAGAGTAGCTTCTACTGCTTCAAGGATAGCTGGAACTTTCAATGATTTTTCACGAACTGAGATTACTTGACCTGGAGTTACGCGGTATGATGGGATATCAACGCGTTTTCCGTCAACAAGGATGTGACCGTGGTTTACGAATTGACGAGCTTGACGACGAGTAGTCGCAAGACCAAGACGGTAAACAACGTTATCCAAACGGCGTTCCAAAAGAAGCATGAAGTTGAAACCTAGGATTCCGCCTTTGATTTTTGTAGCTTGTACGAACAAGTTACGGAATTGTTTTTCACCTACACCGTAAGTGAAACGAAGTTTTTGTTTTTCAGCCAATTGCAAACCGTATTCTGACAATTTAGAACGGTTGTTTGGTCCGTGTTGTCCTGGTACGTAGTTACGACGTGCCAATTCTTTACCTGTACCTGTAAGTGAAAGGCCAAGGCGACGAGCTTGTTTCCAAGATGGTCCTGTATAACGTGACATGTAAATGTCCTCCTGATATAAATAATATTTCGGTGGAAATAGTCACTTAGAAAGCCCTGATTCGTGCAGATGCCCTTCGCCTAAACAGCCAAGGTTACTTATCATAAGACACCTGTTGACGAGCTTCATGCTTTCCTGCTGATATTTCACACAAAATCCATTTTACCATGAATTGCTAGATTTGTAAAGGGGTTTTAAGCTTTATTTTCATTGCCAGAGAGATTGAGAACAAGGGTAAAGGTGCTTCCTAGACCGTACTGGCTGCTGACTGTAATTTCTCCACCCAATTGATGGGCCAATTCACGCGCAATCGCAAGTCCTAAGCCATGACCACCTGTTTTCATGTTACGCGAAGTTTCTACACGATAAAGGCGTTTGAAAATATTCTCCAAATCCTCTGGAGCAATGCCCTGCCCCTCATCGGTCACACTGATTGAAAGCTGGTTATTTTCCAGCTTAGCCACCACTTCCAGCTTGGTTCCTGGGGCTGAGTATTTAAAAGCGTTATTGACCAGATTCACCAAGATACGAGAAAGCTTGGCATAATCTCCCTCAATTCGGGCAGACTCAGGAATTACCTGCAAATGAACATCTCGCTCCTCCTGCTCAATCAAGAACTGAAATTCACTCATGCACTCAATCAAGAGCTGGTCCAGAAAAATGCTGTCCTTGCTGGTCGTTTCCACCTGATTTCTAGCTGTGTTTAGGGTCAAAAAATTTAATTCCTCAACCAGTTTATTGAGTCTTTCAGTCTGGCGCCCAATGGTTGCTAGATAATGGTCCTGTTCTCCTTCCTTGATAACCCCATCCAAAATTCCTTCTACCGTCGCTTGGATTGACGTGATAGGGGTCTTGATATCATGCGATAGTTGGGCAATCATCAAGCCCTTTTCACGTTCGCTTTCTTCCAAGGAATCAAAGGTGGCCTGCAAATCATGGGACATTTCATTGAAAGCTTGGCCTAATTGTTGAAATTCTACAGGGCCTTGAACCTCCAGATTTGATGGAAAGTCCTTATCCGCTACCCGCTTGGCATGTTCCTTGAGTTTGCCCAATGAAGTAAAGACCGGCGATAGGAGAAAGAGACTAATCCCAGCACCGATAAAACTAGCCACTAGAGTCATACCCACTAGGAAATAAATTTCTCTTTCTTCAATTAGCATTCGCTGGATAGCCCAAAAAACCACGATAATCGTTAGGAGTGTTGAAATGATATACCCCACTAAAATATAACTTTTTAATTTCATTGACTACCTCGTGCTTTCTCAATTTTGTAGCCCAAGCCCCAGACGGTTTTGATGGTGGGTGTTTCTGAACTAGCATGTTTAGCCAACTCCTGTCGAAGAGCATGAATATGAACATTCAAGGTATTGGTATCATCCACATAATCTTCCTGCCAGACCTTTTCATAGAGGTCTGTCTTAGAGAAAACCCGCTCTGGATTGCTGGCTAAAATCCATAGAAGTTCGAAGGATTTGACGGTCAAATCAAGCGCCACATCTCCGACTTGGACCTCATGACTACCGTGATTCATCCGTAAATCCCCGAGACTGACGACTTCTGTCTCACCTCCACGATGAAGGCGACGTAAGATATTGTGGACACGCAAAACCAGCTCACGAGGGCTAAAGGGCTTGGCAATAAAGTCATCTGCCCCTAAGCTCAGGCCATAAATCTTGTCCTGCTCGCTAGTCTTAGCCGTGATAAAGAGAAAAGGCTGATCTGGAGATTGATACTGAACTTCGCTAATCAAGTCATAACCATCCATCCGAGGCATCATGATATCTGTAATAATCAAATCAATCGCTTTTCGCTTGAAGATTTCCAAGGCCTCTACTCCATCATGGGCCACCAAAACCTGATATCCTGCCTGAACCAGATAACGTTGATGAATATCTGTGATTTCTACCTCGTCGTCAACGAGTAAAATTGTCTTTCCCATCTGTCTCTCCTTTGAAAAAAACAGTGCTATACCACAATAGTATAACACTATTTTTATCTCTTTACGAACATTCTAAACGATATATGGATTTTTCAAATCCTAGATAGAAAGTCTGTAACTAGACTAGTCATTTTCCTCTTTTTTAGCTTTCAAACCGAGGCCACCTAGCAGTCCGGCCAAGGCGAGTCCAAAGAATCCAAGAGTAGCCATTGATGTTTGGGCTTCACCAGTATATGGAAGCATGTCTTTTTGGTCTTTCATTTGATCAGCCATCATTGGACTTGACTCCTTGTTAGTAGATACCATCTTGCCTTCATCAGACGCTTTGCTTGAGGCTGCTGGAGCTTGATCTTGTTTCATGCTTGGTGTTGCCATTGGCTGGCTAGCATCCATGGTTTTGTCCTGCTCTTTGTTAGTCATCATCTTATCCTGACTAGCAGCTGGCATTTTAGATTTCATCTCATCTTGATTGGCACTAGGCATTTGAGCGTTCATCTTAGACGCATCTTGATGACTATTCATCATTGGAGCCGGCATAGCTGAACCATTAGAAGATGGGACGAAACCTGACTGCATCGGAATCAGAGACTGATGTCCATTCAAGTTCACTGTCAAATCCTTAGTCGCTACGAGGTTGCTTAAATCGGCCTTACCATCTTTAGCACCGTACACCTTGATAGTAGCTTTATAGCTTTGTGTACCGTTTTGTTTCAAGAGGTCTAGAAGCTCTTTATCAGATTTACCTTGGGTGCCTGCCAAGTCTACTTCATAGAAGTAAAGTCCTTTGCCCAATTTTTCTACTGGTGGAAGAGCTGGATTTTTGGCTGAACCGTTATCTGACCATGGGGCCTTGTCGGATGCTTTCAAAATCAGACGAGTCAACATACCGTCACCAGCGAAGAACTCGTATGGAATGACTTGGTTGACACCAGCTGTGAATGGACCAGGGAAGTTGGCTTTATCCAAGTAAGTAGCTGGGACGTCTACTGTATCTTTAGTATTGTCAGCTACGCCTTTTTGCACTTCAGCTGGAGTGGTTAAGCCATTCAAATTGACATCCAAATCCTTAGTCGCTACGAGGTTGCTCAAATCCGCCTTGCCATCTTTGGCACCGTACACCTTGATGGTAGCTTTATAGCTTTGTGTACCATTTTGTTTCAAAAGGTCAAGCAAATCTTTATCAGATTTACCTTGGGTACCGGCCAAATCCACTTCATAGAAGTAGAGGCCTTTGCCCAATTTCTCTACTGGTGGAAGAGCAGGATTTTTAGCTGAACCGTTATCTGACCATGGGGCTTTGTCTGATGCTTTCAAGATAAGACGAGTTAACATACCGTCACCAGCGAAGAATTCATATGGAATAACTTGATTGACACCAGCTGTGAATGGGCCTGGGAAATTGGCTTTGTCCAAGTAAGAGGATGGAACATCCACTGTGTCTTTAGTATTGTCGGCCACACCTTTTTGCACTTCAGCTGGAGTGGTTAAGCCATTCAAATTGACATCCAAATCTTTTGTTGCTACGAGATTGCTCAAATCAGCCTTGCCATCTTTGGCACCGTATACCTTGATAGTGGCTTTATAGCTTTGAGTGCCGTTTTGTTTCAAGAGGTCTAGAAGCTCTTTATCAGATTTACCTTGGGTACCAGCCAAATCCACTTCATAGAAGTAGAGGCCTTTGCCCAATTTTTCTACTGGTGGAAGAGCTGGATTTTTAGCTGAACCATTGTCTGACCATGGAGCCTTGTCGGATGCTTTCAAGATAAGGCGAGTCAACATACCGTCACCAGCGAAGAATTCGTATGGAATGACTTGGTTGACGCCGGCTGTGAATGGGCCTGGGAAGTTCGCTTTATCCAAGTAAGTGGCTGGGACGTCTACTGTATCTTTAGTATTGTCAGCTACGCCTTTTTGCACTTCAGCTGGAGTGGTCAAGCCGTTCAAGTTGACATCCAAATCTTTTGTTGCTACGAGGTTGCTTAAATCGGCCTTACCATCTTTAGCACCGTATACCTTGATAGTGGCTTTATAACTTTGTGTACCATTTTGTTTCAAGAGGTCAAGAAGATCTTTATCTGATTTGCCTTGAGTTCCTGCCAAGTCTACTTCATAGAAGTAAAGACCTTTGCCTAAGTTTTCTACTGGTGGAAGGGCGGGATTTTTAGCTGAACCATTGTCTGACCATGGGGCCTTGTCTGAATCCTTCAAGATAAGACGAGTCAACATACCGTCACCGGCGAAGAACTCGTAAGGAATGACTTGGTTAACACCAGCTGTGAATGGACCTGGGAAATTAGCTTTATCCAAGTAAGTTGCTGGAACGTCCACTGTGTCTTTAGTATTATCAGCTACGCCTTTTTGGACTTCAGCTGGGGTAGTTGCTGGCTGCGCTTCATTTGCTTCACGGTCTTGTCCAGAAACTGTAGGCGCAGGATTTGTCGCAGGTTTAACCGCATCTTCTGTTTCTTTCTTAGATTCTGGTTTTGCTTGTACTTCTTCTTTGGGTGCTACTACTGGCTCTTTAGCACCTGCATCTGCTTTTTCTGGAGAGCTTGTAGCATCCAAGCTTGCTTTAGGTGTTGAGTCTACCTGTTCTGAAGGAAGAGCTGTATCGACTGCTTCTTTGAGAAGTTCTGCTGGTAAGTCGCTCTTTTCACTCACCGAAGTCGCGTCTGGTACAACTTGAGCAGGGGTCGGATTGACCACATCGGCACGTACAGAACTTGGTTGACCAACTAGGACAAAAAAGCCACTGGCTACAACAACTGAGGCAACACCGACACTGAGACGGCGAATAGACCAACGAGTATATCTTTGATTTGGATTGAATTTCATAGGATTCTCCTTAGAGTTTTTCTTTATTTGATGACTCTAGTATAATCTCCTAAAATTAAAAAGGATTAAGAAAAAGTTAAAATTTTTCTTAAATCCCTCTTATAAAATACTTATATTAATTAAATCCATAAACAGACTTGGTGATTTGATAGACGACATTGGAAAGTTTGCGAGCTGGCAAGACTGAATGTTTGGTCAAACGGCTCAACATGGTCTTACGGATAGCCTGAAAGACCTCTGGATTTTCCTGCTGAATATAGGTCCACAATTGGCGTTTTTTTGCCAGATGCTCCGCTGTTCCAGCTCGGTTGAGCAGGGCACTGGAAATCACCGTCGTAATCTCAATATGATTCAGCAGATATTCTCGCATTTTGGGATGGCTCACTTTGGACAAATCAAGCTGGTCTACCAAGAGTCGATTGACCTTGAGTTGCTGGTCAATACGCTTAATCATCACTTGCTCATTGACTGACTGGTCCTCACGCCCAATCAAATAACGATAGAAATCAACAGGTAGATAGTACATGGTCTTGACCTGCTGAAGGGGGGTAAAGACGAAAAGATTATCGACATAAAAGGTATGCTCAGGCAGTTGGAACTGACTCGCTCGCAACAAATCTGTCCGGTAAATCAGCGAGTGCATCATGATATACTGGCCTTTTGAAAAATTTCCAACCTGGTCCCAGCCAAAAATCTGCTGAACAGGTAAAACTGACTCGTAACTCATACTCTTCTTACGAGACTGACCTTCCTTCTCATAGACAAAATTAGTCACAAAGGCATCAACTTCCTGCCCCTGGCTCTCAAGTTCCTGCAAGGTTTCAAGAATTTTCAAGTAGGCACGAGGGTCCACCCAGTCATCACTATCAACTACTTTAAAGTAACGTCCAGAAGCCTCCGCCAAGCCGCGATTGACCGCACCGCCATGGCCTTTATTTTCCTGATAGATGGCTCTAACGATGCTAGGATACTTACTGGCTAAACGCTCAGCTATTTCCTGAGTCTGGTCCTGGGACCCGTCATTGATAATCAAAATCTCAACTTGCTCACCACCAATCACTAGCGACTCCACACAGTAATGAAGATAGGCTGCAGCATTATAGCTAGGGATGGCGATAGACAATAACTTCATGATCTACTCCTTTAGGGGACTGATTTTTTCTTACTCTCTCTTGTCACTTCTTTCTATTTTACCATAAAGTCCAGACTTTGAAGGACTTTTATTAGAATACAAGGGTTGCTATCTCTATTTGCTATTTTGGACATCAAAAAAGAGGGGATCCCCCTCCTTACGAATTTAATTCTGCCAAGTCATCTAGATACTGGTTGTTAATGACTGCTAAAATATAGGCATCTGCCTTCAAGAGGTCATTAGGTCCAAACTGGACATCCAGCTGTGAATTTTCTTGTTCACGAAATCCTAGGACATTGAGGTTATATTTGCCACGTAAATCCAGCTGGCTCAGGCTTTGACCTGCCCAAACACTTGGAATCTTCATCTCCACGATAGACACATTTTTGTCCAGCTGAAAGACATCAACACTGTTATGAAAGAGAATGGTCTGTGCTAAGGACTGCCCCATTTCATACTCTGGCGAGATCACTGAGTCAGCACCAATTTTTTCTAACACCTTCTTAGCTGTCTGGCTTTTGACCTTGACAATAACCCTTGGTACCCCTAGACTCTTACAATGCATGACTGCAAGCACACTAGACTCCAGATTTTCCCCTGTTGCCACCACAACCGTATCACAGGTATCAATACCTGCAGTTCTGAGGAGTTCCTCATCTGTAATATCGCCCACAACTCCACGCGCCAAAACAGGCTCAAATTGATTGATACGCTCGGCGTGGTCATCGATGGCAATGATATTCATATCTTGCTTGGCTAGGGCCGTTAGGACACTACTCCCGAAAATCCCCAAACCTAAAATTCCAATCGTACGATCTGACATAGTTCTTCCTTTCTTATCCAATACTAATATCTGCTTTCATATACTGAATCAAATCTTTCTTATCAGGCTGGTAATCCGCTAGACTAACCAGCAAGGTCAAAGGACCGATACGGCCAATAAACATGAGCACCATGACAATGCTGAGAGCTAACTTGCCCAATTCTGGTGTCAGATTTGCCGTTACCCCAACTGTCGCAAGGGCTGAAATGGTCTCAAACATTAGGTAGATAAATCGCGGTGTTCCTTCTGCTGTAATTCCCAGCAACACCAAGCCCAACAGGAAGGTCATCAAAAAGATAATGAAGACACTAAAGGATTTTTGGACTGTTCGAGCCTCAATGGTTCTCTGCGCCACATTGGCATGAGGTAAGCCCAGCAATTCACTACGAGCAAAGACCAACAAGACAAAGAAAGTCGTAATCTTGAGCCCCCCAGCCGTCCCTCCAGGTGCCCCACCCAGAAACATCTGCAGGATATAGATAAACAAGGTCACAGGCCGAGCTTGGGTATAGTCAATAGAAGCAAAACCGGCCGTTCTCATGCTGACGGTTTGGAAAAAGCTAACCATCACTTTCTCTGGAACACTGAGATTGCCAATGGTCCCTGGATTGTGCCACTCCGTAAAGAGTGTGGATACTGTCCCAAACAGCAAAATTCCTGCAGTCAAGAAGAGGACCAACTTGGTGTGGAAACGCAGACGGCGTTTTTTCTTCTTGTCAAACTGGGTTGCCAAGTCAAACCAGACCATAAAGCCGAGACCACCCGTGATAATCAAGCCAGCAATGACTAGATTGATCAAGGGATCCGTCTGAAAAGCCACTAAACTGCTGCTGCCAAAATTATCAAAACCAGCATTACAAAAGGCTGAAATGGCTAAAAAGATGGAGGTAAAAATGCCCCGTCCCCAGCCAAACTCAGGAATAAAACGGAAACTTAGCAGGAAGGCGCCCAAGCCCTCCACCAGAAAAGTCGTCAAGAAGATAGACCTCATAAAGGCCTTCAGCGAGCGAGTCTCCCCGTAACTAAAGCTCTCCTGAATAGTTTCACGACTGCGAAGACTGAGCTTTTGCTTCCCCTGAATATAAAAGACCCCGATAAAGGTCATGAGCCCCAGACCACCAATCTGTATCAAGAGCATACAAATCAATTGCCCCCAGACATTATAGGTAGTAGCCACTGGTTGCGTAGAAAGGCCAGTCACACAGACCATGGACACCGTCGTAAAAAGATGGTCAAAATAAGTGGCCTGCGAATCACTCGCCTGAACAAAGGGCAAACTCAAAAGGAGAGATCCTATAAAAATAACTCCAGCGAAACTCAGAAAAATTCGACGAGCAGGCGAAAGTCCGCCCAAGGCTCTTTCAATTTTTTTCACAAATAATTTGAATAACATACATCCATTGTACCATAAAAAGAAGGAGAATAGCTAGAACTGAGAGGCTATCTCAAGACAGAGTTCCAAAGCCTTCTCGAAAGCTTCTGAACCCCAGTCACGACTGTCGTACTGGACCAAGTCTGCTAAGGAATCAGCTGTGAACAGCAACTCTCCCCAGAGAACTCCACGCAGTTGGGCTACTGCCGCAAGCGCAGAACACTCCATCTCCACAACAGCACAGCCTTCTTCCTTACGATAAGCCACCTTTTCAGCCGTTTCTCTGTAAAAACCGTCTGTCGTCCAGGCCATGACTTCTTCATAAGGAATCCCTCTGGCCTCCAAAACGTGCTCAATAGCAGCAATAGCCTCTGGCTGCATTTCCATATAACGAGAAGGTGCCACATAGTGGTAACTAGCTCCCTCATCTCGCAGAGCTCGAACAGGTACTAGAAAGGCATTTTCTTCTATATCAGCCAGCACACCACAGGTACCTGTAGAGATAATCTGCTCCACACCATAGCCAATCAACCAATCCATAAACTGGGCTGCTGGAGCTGAACCGACAGGAGCCTGAGCCAGACAAATCTCCTCGCCCTTGTAGTTGACTACATAGACTGGATAATTCTTGGTGGCAGAAACGAATTCGCCAACACAGTCCGCCCCTACTTCCCTAGCATAGCGATCAATCTCCTCACCCAAAAAGGCATAGACACACTTCTTGGGCAAGTGCAAGTCCAGCCCCTCATGGTTGGGCATGATAACTGCCTGAGGGTTGTCATCAAACTCTAAAATAGGAATCGCATGCTTCTGAATCATAGCCTACCTCCTCTAATTTTGTACTATTGTATCAAAAGCTGACCGAGTGTCAAGGAGGGGGCTGATAAACTGAGGAGAAAAAAGCATCCCGGTTACGAAATGCTTTAAAATTGCTTAATGAAACAAACTTGCTAAGATATAGAGTAGGTAAATGTGGGCTGGGCAAAAGATGATGAAACCTACAAAAAAGAAACAACCTCCTCTGTTCCTTTTTTACTTCTATTTCACAGGTATCTCCTTCATCACGCGCGCAGGATTACCAGCTAGAACAACGTTATCGCCAAAGGACTTGGTAATCACGGCCCCTGCTCCTGCCACTACGTTATTGCCCAGTGTCACTCCAGGAAGAACAATGACGCCACCTCCAGCCCAGAAATTGTCACCGATAGTGATGGGCTTGCCGTATTCGACCCCTGAATTGCGTTCATGCGGATCCAGCGGATGGAGTGGGGTTAAAAACTGACAGTTGGGGCCAATCATAGCATTGTCTCCGATACGAATCGGGCAAACATCCAGCATAGTCAAGTTCCAATTAGAATAAAAATTTTCCCCTAGATGAATATTGACTCCATAATCGACCACCAGGCGTGGATTGACATAGAGATTTTCCCCCGTTGAACCAAACCAAGTCTTGATAATCTCCGCCCCTTTCGAGGGGTCTAGCTCCTGGTTGAAATCTGCCTGCTTCTGACGTGCTGTCTGAGCCAAAGCCCGCAACTCGGGGTCAAACGGATGATAGGGTTCTCCTGCAATCATTTTCTGGTATTCACTGGTCATTGTATTCTTCTCCTTGTTCCCTACTATCATATCAAATTTTCTACATATCCGACTAGGATAAGGGGTACTTTCTACAATTTATGCTCTGTTTTTCATCACATCTTGCCTATCTTGCTAAGCGAATACGGGTCACGATTCCGTCTGGGTCTGCAATTTCCAGCTGGCTAGATGTCAGCCACTTGATTGGTACATCAACTTCTTGTGCTCGCCGGGCAATCGTTAACAGTTCTTCCTTACTCGCGACTTCAATGACATAGTAGGCTAAGCCTAGCAAACCTTGCTTACGCGGAGCCAGATTTTTTCCTCCCCATTCGTTGACTGCTAAATGATGATGATAATCTCCAGCCGCAATCCAACTAGCGCTAGGCACACTGAATTTATCCTCTAGTCCTAACACCTTTTGATAAAACTGGCTGGACTTTCGACTATCCTTGACGGAAAGATGGATATGCCCCATTCTCGTACCGTCTGCTAGGATAAAGGGCTCTACTCTTTCCCCCAACTCATAGATATCCTGCGCTGCAAGGGCCTCAGTGACCCCGATAATACGCCCATCTTCTCGAATATCCCATGTGGAAACTGGCTTATCTCGATAGAGTTCAATACCATTTCCCTCCAAATCCTCCAAATAAAGGGCCTCACTATAACCATGATCTGCACCGCCGACAAGAGGAATCTGCAAATCCGTCAGGTGTTTCAAAACATCAGCCAAAGCCTTGCGTGTCGGCAAGAGAATAGCCAGATGGTAAAGGCCATAATGTTCCCTTACTTCTCCGCTCTCTTGTGCTTGAATCAACTGTACCAAGGGTTTTCCACCAAGGCCTAGAATGACCTCTGTCTCAGTCTGAGATAAGATTTCTAAACCAATGATTTGCTGATAAAAGGTTGTTTGACTTGCCAAATCCTTTACATTTAAAACTGCCTCTGCCAAATAAATGTGACTCTTGTATTCATAGGTCATAACGATTTCTCTCTTTTGTTGTAACTTTAATCATTACAATTATTATATAATTTCCATCATGAAAGTCAAGTCAGACAACTTATAGAAACTCCCCTAGCAAAAACAATCCCAGAAAAATCTTCTAGGATTGTTTTGTGTTTATTTAACCAGACTAGCAAAGTTATTTCTCAAATCAACGTTTTCTGTGGGATTGAGATACATCTTGTCACCATTGGTCGTTGGCGAATGAAAAACAATTCCTTCGCCAGTGTCTGTAATTGCAAAGAAGTAATTGTGAACGGTTGGGTATTTATCCCAATTACTATAAGTCTCTACAATACGGTATTTGGCTGTACCACTACCTGTTTTTGAAAATTCCGCATCTAGTTTGCTACCGTCTTTCCAGTAAAGCATGTCAGCTCTAATGTTCCCCGATGCGATTCCTTTTTGGTAGTTAGGCTGACCCATTTCATCACCCCAACTCTTCATAAAGGCTGCTAAAGCTGCGGATTTATCAGCTGTCCAAGGGCCAGTTTCTTCTGTTTTGGAAGGAGTCGTTTCCTTGACTTCTTTCTTACTTTCACTCGATGAACTGCTCGTACTGCTGCTACTTGATTCCGATTTAGAAGAAGAGGAAGGGCTAGCACTCGTTTCTTCCTTAGCAGGGGTAAATTTAAACTCTTCCCATGCAAACTTATCTGCCGTAACTTCGTCAGCTTCTGATTTACCAAAATTCTCAAGTAACTTCTTATCCGTAATCTTGATAGACTTGCTATCTACTTTTGTAGCACCCTTGGCACCTTCTAGTTTGTAAAGAGTCCCTTCCCCTTCACCAGTTCCAGAAGACCAAGTCAAAGCTAAGACCTCACCTGTTTTAAAGAATTTCATAGAGCTACGCGCACCACCATGTCCTGCTACATAACCCTCTGCTAATAGGGTTGGTTGCCCTTCTTTCAGATAGTACAAACCTGTAAAGAAGTAATTCTTCCCTGCAGTTTGGCTACCTACCAACATTTCAGACTGGCCATCTCCATCTAAATCTAGGAAAGTATAACGTTGTTTTGAAGGATCCGCTGCAGCTGCTTCGATAACCCATGAATTTATCATATGGTCAGATTTGTGAAGCTTGGCTTCAATATCTGGAGCCTGTTTCTTACCAGAAGATAAGATAACCTCATAATCCTCAAAAACACTCTTATAAAGGTCTTCTGCTTTTGTCTCAGCCTGCTCCTTAGAGCCACCAAAAAAGTTTTTCAAAGGCTCTGGCAAATCAATTGAACTACAAGCAGTCAAGCAAGTCACTGACAGAGCCATAGCCAACCCTAACATCCATTTCTTTTTCATAATACTCTTTTTCCTTTTTTATTCATTATACAAGAAAGACTGGAGAAAGTGCAATTAAAATCCTTAAAAAACCCTTGTAAACTGTAATAAAATCACATCTATTTATATACCAACAGAAAAAGGAGCGGATAGAATATCCTACTCCTTAATCTTATCAGAAAAATCTAATTAGAATTAGTCTTCTTTTTTCTTGCGAGCAACAAGTCCAAATCCACTCAAGACTCCAAGAAGTCCAAGTGCTGCTAGGCTAGCATTGTCTGCTGTACCAGTGTTTGGAAGCTCTGCTTGTCCTTTAGCTTCTGATGAAGCTGCTGGAGCTTGTGGTGCTTCACCATTGACTGGCGCTGATGGCATCGCTGGAGCAGCTGGATTAGCCGGTGTTGCTGGATTTGCTGGGTTAGCCGGAGCAGCCGGTGTTGCTGGGTTAGCCGGTGTTGTTGGCTGACTTGGGTCTGTCGGTTTCACCGGACTTGTTGGGTTTGTTGCAGGTCTTGCTGGAGAACCTGGTTGAGATGGAATGAGTGATCCTCCATTTGTAGAACCTTCTTTTTGAGGTCTTCCATTTGTAGTACGTTTAAATACGTGGATGACATTACCAGTTCGTTCAACTTTTATTGTATCTACCAATGCATATCCTGGGATCTCTCCAGCTGGATTATCACCTTCAGCTAGTGGTTTCAATGGCTTACCGTTTACATCTACCCATACTGTCACTGGTTTCTTAGTTGATGGTTTGAAGATGTGAAGTACTTTGCCTGTTTCTGGATCTTTAACAGTTCCTACTAATTCATAGCTTGGTACTTTACCTGCTGGTTGTGAACCTTCTTCTTTCGGACGAATAACATTACCTTCTGTATCAACCCACTCTGTGATGTTGTTGATAACTGGTGTAGGAGTAAATACATGGATTTGGTCTCCTGTTTTTGGATTTACTTTCGTTTCTACGAATTTATAATTAGGTACATTTCCAGCTTCTTCTGTCCCTGGTGCAGTTGGTTTCAATGGTTTACCATTGACATCTACCCATACTGTAGAAGGTTTGTCAGATGTTGTTGATTTGAAGATGTGTGTTACTTTGCCTGTTTCTGGGTTTGTAACTGTTCCTACCAATTCATAGTTAGGTACTTCTCCTGGTACTTTTGATCCATCTTCTTGCGGACGGATTACTTTTCCTTCTGTATCAACCCACTCAGTTACCTTGTTAACAACTGGTGTAGGAGTAAATACGTGGATTACATTACCAGTATCTGGATCTGTAGTTGTACCTACTAGTTTGTAGTTTGGTACAGTTCCTGCTTCTTCTGTTCTTGGTGCAGCTGGTTTCAATGGTTTACCATTGACATCCACCCATACTGTAGTTTTTCCTTCTTTAGTTACTGGTTTGAAGATGTGAGTTACTTTTCCTGTTTCTGGGTTTGTAACTGTTCCTACTAGTTCGTAGTTAGGAGTTGATCCTGCTGGATATGTTCCTGGTGTTACAGGTTTGATTGGGTTTCCTTTTTCGTCTACCCATTCAGTCGTCTTACCTTCTTCGATTGATTTCTTAACTTTCTCAGCTTCTTTTTTAGCCTCTTCCTTAGCTTTTTCTTTTTGCTCTGGAGTCAAGCTTGGATCTTTATCAATGTTCTTGATTTTTTCTTCCAAGTCTTTATCGACAGATTCTTTCGCTTTAGCTTTTTCTTCTGGAGAAGGTGTAGTTGGCTGATCCTTATCATTTTCTGATGGAGTTGATGGTTTGTTTGGAGTTGGAGTA
Source organism: Streptococcus sp. KHUD_011 (assembly GCF_046352925.1). Classification (GTDB taxonomy): domain Bacteria; phylum Bacillota; class Bacilli; order Lactobacillales; family Streptococcaceae; genus Streptococcus. The sequence continues at coordinate 1,847,511 of NZ_CP157578.1, forward strand.
TCTTTCTCAACTTCTTTCTTACCATTCTCTTTCGCTTTTTCTACTTCTTCTTTAGAAGGTGCTTTGTCGATGGCTTTCTTAGCTTCTTCAGCATCTTTCTTAGCCTCTTCCTTAGCTTTTTCTTTTTGCTCTGGAGTCAAGTTTGGATTTTCATCAATCTTCTTCACTTTATTTTCTAGAGCTTTATCAATCGTTTCTTTCGCTTTTGGCTTGTCTTCTGGAGTAACAGGAGATTTTTCTACATCTTCTTTAGCTTTTGTAGTAGATTTTTCTACATCTTCAGGAGTTTTCGCTTCTTTCAATGCTTTCTTAGCTTGTTCTGCTGATTTCTTAGCATCTTCAATCGCTTTTTCTTTCTCTTCGTTTGTTAACTCAGGATTTTCTTTAATCTTACTTTCTTTTTCAGACAAAGCTTTATCGATTTCTTTAGAAGCTTCTTCTTTGACGTCTTTGTAAACATAAGTTACTTCTGTAGTTCCTTCTGTTACTTTACCAGATTCTTCACCCTTAGTTGATGTTGGTACAAGTACATATACCTTACCATCTTTTGTAGTGATTGTAGCTGGTTTGTTGTCAGTTGTGTCATATGCTGAGCTTACTGATCCGTCAGTCGTATCTTTAACGTCTTCAGCGATTGTGTTACCCGCTTCATCAGTGTAGTGAACGACTACGTTTCCTTTCACTTCTTTGTAAACATAAGTTACTTCTGTAGTCTTACCTGCTTCAACGTCTCCAGTTTCATTACCTTTAGTCGATGCCGGTACTAATTCGTATACTTTGCCTTCTGCAGTTGTGATACGAGTTGGTTTCATATCGTTATCAGAAGTATCGTATTTAGCTCCTGGTTGACCGTCTTTAGTATCAACAGCATCTGCTTGAAGAGTGTTACCAGCTTCATCTACGTAATGAACAAGAACGTTTCCTGCTTTTTCGTATACATAAGTAATTTCTGTAGTTCCTTCTACAACAGCACCGTTTTCTGGCTTAGAACCGTCTTTCAATTCTTTAGCTGTTAAGTAGTAAACAGTACCATCTTTTTCAAGTTTAGCTGGTTTGTTGTCAGTTGTGTCATATTTCTCACTTAGTGATCCATTTTCTACATCTTTCGTATCTTCAGCAAGTGTGTTTCCTTCTGTATCAACGTAGTGAACGACGACATTACCTGTGATTTCTTTGTAGACGTAAGTTACTTCTGTAGTTTCTCCAGCTTTAACTTTACCAGTTTCAGCACCTTTAGTTGATTGAGGGATTAATTCGTATACTTTGCCTTCTGCAGTTGTGATACGAGTTGGTTTCATATCGTTATCAGCAGTGTTGTAGTCTGTGTTTGGTTTACCGTCTTTGGTATCAACAGCATCTGCTTGAATAGTGTTACCTTTTTCATCAGTGTAGTGAACGACTACTTGTCCAGCTTTTTCGTAAACGTAGGTTACTTCAGTCTTACCTTCTACTACGTCTCCGTTTTCTGGTTTAGAGTCATCTTTAAGAGCTTTAGCTGTTAAGTAGTAAACAGTTCCGTCTTTTTCGATTTTTTCTGGTTTGTTGTCAACAGCAGTATCATATTTTTCGCTTAGAGATGCACCTTTAAGGTCATCTTTGTCAGCTGCGATTGTGTTACCTTCTGTGTCAACATAGTGAACGACTACATCACCAGTTACCTCTTTATAAACGTAGGTTACTTCTGTAGTTCCTTCAGTAACCTTACCAGTTTCAGCACCTTTAGTTGATGCTGGGACTAATTGGTAAACTTTGCCTTCTGGAGTCGTAATACGTTCTGGTTTCATTCCGTTATCAGAAGTGTCATATGGTGTGCTAATTGATCCATCTGTTGTATCTTTAGCATCTTCAGCAATTTTATTTCCTGCCTCATCTGTATAGTGAACTACTACGTTACCTTTAACTTCTTTATAAACATATGTTACTTCTTTAGTTTCTCCAGCAACAACTTTACCAGTTTCGTCACCTTTAGTTGCTGTTGGTACTAGTTCGTATACTTTTCCTTCTGCAGTTGTGATACGAGTTGGTTTCATTCCATTATCTGCAGTGTTATATTCAGAACCTGGTTTTCCATTGTCAGTGTCTTTGGCACCTGAAGCAATATCTTTACCGTCGGCAGTTCCTACTAATGGAGTTCCGTCTTCTGTTTGGTAATTTACGACTACTGATCCAGCTTTTTCATAAACGTAAGTGACATCAGTTTTACCTTCTACTACATTTCCTGTTTCTGGTTTAGAACCTTCTTTAAGACCAGCTTTTGTAATGTAGTATACAGTTCCGTCTTCTGCAGTGATTTTTTCTGGTTTGTTGTCAACAGCAGTGTCATATTTTTCGCTTAGAGATGCACCTTTAAGATCATCTTTATCAGCTGCGATAGTGTTACCTTCTGTGTCAACATAGTGAACTACTACGTCACCAGTAACTTCTTTGTAAACGTATGTTACTTCTTTAGTTTCTCCAGCTACTACTGTACCTGTTTCGTCGCCTTTAGTTGCTGTTGGTAAAAGTTCGTATACTTTGCCTTCTGCTGTTGTGATACGGTTTGGTTTCATTCCGTTATCAGAAGTGTCATATGCTGATCCTGGTCTTCCGTCTACAGTGTCTTTTGCACCTGAAGCTACATTCGCACCTGCTGCATCAACACCTACTAATGGAGTTCCGTCTTCTGTTTGATAGTTCACGACTACTTGTCCTGCTTTTTCGTAAACGTAAGTTACTTCTGTTGTACCTTCTACTACGTCTCCAGTTTCTTTAGAACCATCTTTAAGTGCTTTAGCTGTTAGGTAGTATTTAACACCGTCTTTAGTGATTTCATCTTTTTTGTGGTCAGCTGTGTCATATTTAACGTTTAGAGAAGCATCTGTTTCGTCTTTTTCGTCTTCAGCAATTACGTTACCTTCAGTATCTTCATACTTAACGACAACGTTACCTTTTACTTCTTTATAAACGTATGTTACTTCTACAGTATCTCCAGCTACAACTTTACCAGTTTCATTTCCGATTGTAGAAGCAGGTACTAGTTCGTATACTTTTCCTTCTGCAGTTTTAATACGGTTTGGTTTCATTCCGTTATCTGCAGTGTTATAGTCAGTTCCTGGTCTTCCATCTGTTGTATCATTATTAGTTTCAGGAACATTATTTCCTTCTGGATCTGTTCCAGATATTGGGTTACCTTCTTGATCTGTATAGTGAACGATTACTGATCCAGCTTTTTCGTAAACGTAAGTTACTTCAGTAGTACCTTCAACTACATCTCCTGTTGCTGGTTTAGAACCATCTTTAAGTTCTTTAGCTGTTAAGTAGTATTTAACACCAGCTTTTTCGATAGATTCTTTTTTATGGTCAGTTGTGTCGTATTTAACATTTAGAGAAGCATCTGTTTCATCTTGTTCGTCATCAGCAAGTGTGTTCCCTTCAGTATCTACATACTTAACAACAACATTACCTTTAACTTCATTATAAACGTAGGTTACTTCTTTCGTTTCTCCAGCTACTACTTCACCTGTTTCATCACCTTCAGTTGATTCTAGTTGGTAAACTTTTCCGTCTGCAGTTTTAATACGTTCTGGTTTCATTCCGTTATCTGCAGTGTTATAGGCTGTACCTGGTTTACCGTTATCAACATCTTTCGTACCTGAAGCTACAGTTTTGCTTTCGTCTCCAACTACTGTACCTGTAAGAGCGTCTCCATCTTTGATTTTGTAGTTAACGATAACTGATCCAGCTTTTTCATAAACGTAAGTTACTTTTGTAACACCTTCTACTACTGTACCTTCTTCAGCTGGAGCGTCTTTTTCTTCATCATTTACAGCTGTTTTAGTAGCATCTGCTTTTAGGTAGTAAACATTACCATTTGCATCTGTTAGTTTTTCTGGTTTTTCATCTGCGTTTTCTTTAGTATTGTACGCTATGTTTTTAGGCGCTTTAGTACTGCTTACGATTACATCTTGTCCATCAGCATTTACATAGTATTTCTCAGTTACTACTTCAGCTACTGTTTCAGGAGTATCTGTGTAAGGAGCTTTTAATTCTGTTCCGTCTTCTGTTTGGTAGTTAACTACTACCGAACCTTTTTTCTCTACTTCACGAGTTTTTTCTTCTGCATAAGTGTAAGTGATTGTTGTAGTACCACTTGCTAAACGGTATGCACGAAGTGGAGTGATTTCATCACGGTAAGAGTACTCTTCAACTTCCGGCGAAGGATCAGAAAATTTCATAAGAAAATTAGGACTATCTTCTAAAGTACTTGTTTCTTGATCGGTAACGCTTGCTATATCAGCTATTATATCAGTTGTAGGTCTTCCTTTAGCATCAACTTGATCTCCCTTATCAGCACTAATCTCCAGAGGACCAGCATTTTCTGATTTTGCCGCTATTCCTAAAGTAATATATCGTTTGAAATTAAGGAGGTTATCTTCAAATCCTTTTTCTTGAAGATATGCAAGATAGTTTTTTACAAGAGTTTTGTTCGCTTCTCCTGTTAAAGTATCTGGAGCCGCTTTAAAGTTTTCTACCATTGCATATGTTCTATTTAAAGTGGCCCCAATTCCATCTTTACCATCTGCTACATTATCACTAGATGACAATTGTATCTGTGCTGTTAAAGAGAAACTCTCAGTTTTAGCTGTTACATAAGTATTTTTCTCAAGGACGAAAACATAGTCTCCTTCTTTGATTCCACCATCAGCTGTTACGTTAGCTGAAGTGAAGTTTTTTGCTGTTGCTTCTCCAGCTGTGAAAGCATCTCTCATTTTATCGTCAGAAGTGATGTCACCTGAATTGGCTTGAACATATTTACCATATGTTCCTTTTCCTGTTTGTTCAACGATCCAAGCTTTTCCACCAGGTTTTACAGTATCATAAGTGATTTTACCTTCTGAATTGCTTAATCCTTCTGGAGTCAATTTCGCAGTTACATCACCTAGAGTTGTGTCAGAGTATACTCCTCCACCGTCTCCAGTAGTTTCAACCTTAGGTTCTCCGATTAGGTGGTAAGTTTTTCCATCTTTTTCAATAGTTTCTTTCTTACCATTTTCTTTAGCGTCATTTAGGTCACTATCTTCTGCATCGCCACCAGTAGTTTCTTTGAAAACTTCTCCTGATTTGCCGTATACATCGTATGGTGTTTCGATAGTTTTATCAGCACCAGAATTTTGGTTTTTGTTTTCTTCTAATACAGTATTCCCTTCAGCAGTTACATATTTGTAATCTACTTTTCCAGTTTTAGTAATTGTATTTGTTCCCTCTGCAGTTGGATCAGTTGAAAATTGCCTACCTGCATCTGGGTTCTGAATATTAGCTGTATCTACAATTACTGACCCCTTATCATTAGAAATCGTTGTTGTATTGTCACTATTTTCTGTCATCGCTGCTTCTACAGTCTGGGTTTGTCCTGCCATTGCAAGGGCTGCACCGACAATCAGAGCGACTGTACCGATTTTGACTGAATCTGAACGACCGTCTTTAAACTTACGAATGGAAAATTTTTCTTTTTTATTTATAAATATCCTTAGTATCCTTTACTATTATTTTTGTATGATTTTTAAAATTTATAATATCATTATGGTAATAAATGATTAGTAAACCTGAAAAACCGATGTTCCTATTCTAACACCTTTCATCCTCTAAAACAAGAATATTGCTCAATTTTTTGATAGCTCAAACTACTTATTTATAGTATGTTGAAATATAAAAAAATCCAAGCTAGTGCATGGATTTATATTTCCTAAAATATACATTTGTGCTACCAGCCAAGTGAAACCCTTTCAAACTGACAACCTAAACGGCGCAATTCTTTTTGACGGTCCTCATAGTAGGGGAGGGAAATGCCTGTGATGGTCACATGGGGCAGGTCTTGTAAGTGGAGGCTGACAGACGAGGTGAAGTGATAGACATGAACGAACTCATATTCTTGAAAGAGTTGGGCTAGTACATCTTCAAAGATTAGCTCCGTCTCCAAGTAAGTCACATCTGGTATAGTGAAAGTCTCCTTGGGATGGGGCAGATAGAGGTCAATTGCCAAGGCCTTGGCATAGGTGCCGATAAAGCGAATAGAGATTTGGTCGTCCTCTTCAGAGAACTTTTGTCCCAGCAGAACCTTGACCGTCTTGCCATTTGAAACGGGTGCTTGGGGCAAGTCAAAAAAATGCTCCAGATAGACTAGTTTTTCTCTCGCTACAACATGGTAGTCACTGCGATAGAGGGTATAGTGCTTTTCCGTCCGCTCAATCAAGTCATCTCTGCTCAAGCCCAAGGAGCCAATCTGACTGGGATGGAGAGGCCGGGCATACATGCCCAAGGGGTAAATATCCGCATAACCATCATCGAAACTCATGAGGTGCTGATAGGTCGAACTAGCAATCAAGTCCAGAATCAAGCTATTGTCAAAACTGGCATAAAAGATAGTGTCATAATCTCCAGCCATCTCCTGACAAATCTGAGCCAAGTCCTCTGCCGTCTGTGGATAGTGAACATGGTCAAATTCCTGAGCATAATATTCATGACGGGCATTTTTGACAGGACTAACATAGAGGCTGACAAAGTTCTGATCAGGATAGAGTCCCTTGATATGCTGGGCAATCTTGGCCTGCAAGGGCGTTGTAGCAATGATGAGGTGTTTCATCTCTTTGATTCTCCTAGGTGATGATGGTGCAGCAAGGTCTCAACGACTTCAAAATCCAAGGCATCGTCGATATCATAAGAATAGAGTTTGGGCATTTCATAGGCTACTGTCTTATCTGTATAAAAGGTCTCATCTCGTAGGTAACGATCCTTGCGAGAAATCCAGATACTACCGTTGGGATAGTAATAGACAGGCTCTTTTTGCCGAGCATAGTGCTTGGAAACCTGTGGCGGACGGATAAAAGTCGACTCCTCCAGTTGCAAGAAAAGACTACGACTCTTGTCTGCCTTGACACAGGAAATCAGATGGTCAGCGCCAGACTGACAGTAGAGTTGATAGGAGTCGATGAGGTGCTCTACTTCTCTCAGAGGTGAGGTCACCTGTAGATTCACGAAGATCTGCTCTTCCTCAAAGGGTTTTAAAAAGTCTCGTAAGGTTTCTAAGCTAGAGGTTGTTGCCAAGGCCAGTTCTTTTGGTCTATGGACACAATGAATCTCTGGATAGGCTTGACGACAAAGTTCCAGATAGGCTAGCGAGTCTGAGGAGACCCAGATTTCACTAAATAACTTGGAGGCTAAAGCGACTTCTATGGTGTAGAAAACCAAGGGTTTGCCTGCAAGCGGTTTGATATTTTTATCCACTAAGCCGCGTGAACCTGCACGGATTAAAATGACGGCTATGGGTTTAGATGTTGCTTTCATATAGTCTTCCTAGAATTGAGATAAATAGGGCAGATAGGGTGGTGATGATGCTATTTAACCAAGGATTGGGGGTGGCAAAAAGGCCACTGTAATGATAGAGGGCCAAGGCTCCTAGACTAAAGACCAGATAGATTTTAGCCAGTTGTAAACTCGGCTTTTTGAGAAGTAAGACCAAGAGGTACAAACCTCCAATCACACCCAGTGTCAGACCCATAAAGCCGTTAATCCATTCGTAGATGGAGTAAATTTCTGCATTCATGAGTAAGAGGCAGAGGAGCCAAGACAGGCCTGCTAAGACAAAGGACAGGAGGCTTGGTGAGCAGCGAATCTTTGACCAGGCAAAATCCAACTTCAAACAGGTCACGATTGCATTCATACTGGATGAGATCGTGGATTGACCCGCTGCCAAGAGAGCCAGCATAATGAAACTACCAAACCAAGGTGCCAGACTTTCCCGAGCGTAAGCAATGAGAACGGGATTGGTCGAGGTTGTGGCGAAATTTTCCTGACGAATCAAGCAGCCAATCAGATACAGTAAACTGGCAATTCCAAAGGACAAGAGGCCTTGAAGCCATAAAATTTTTCCAATCTTTTGACGCCCCATTTTGCTGTTAAAACGTTGGACGATATCCTGAGAAGAAACGTAGGAAAACAGGCTACTAAAACCTGCTCCTGCAACCAAGATCAAGATTGTCCGCCCATCCAAGGTCTCTACAAAGTGAGATAGTTGCTGACTGCTATTCATGACGAGGCCTGATTGGGCAATCCTTGGTAAAAAGAGGGCCAGTATAGCCAGCAGGACCAAGCCTTGAAAGAAATCCGTCCACAGGACAACCAAGAGACCTCCTCTTGCCAGATAATAGACCGTCAAGAGAAGGAGCAAAGCTGACAAGACCAGCTGATTGATAGGGATAAAGGGCTCTAGGGCCTGTGACAACAAGTAGATCACAACTGCTATTCGCCCCAACTGGTAGAGGATGAAAAGGCCTGAGGCCAGTGAGCGAATGCCAGACGATTGAAACTTGTCTTCTAAAAGATGATAGGCCGTCTCGTAGCTTCCCTTTTGATAGAGGGGCAAAAAGTAGCGGTGGGCGAGGGGAATGGCTAGAAAGATGCCACACTGGGCAAACCAGAGATAAAACCTGCCTGTATAGGCATTTCCCACCAGAGTCAGAAAGGAAATAGGGCTGAGCAAGGTCGCAAAGACCGAGAAGGCCAAAACGGTCACAGGAACAGCTTTCTTAACCTGATAATAGTCCTCTTCGCTCCCTTTTTTCCGATAGGCTATCCAGGAAATCAAGCAAAAATACAGCGATAGGGTGACTAGAATTCCCAACATCCTAGAATTTCCTATCTAGTAGTTCGCGGTAGCTTTGGGCTACTGTCCCTAGTGAATAGTGGGCCGCTAGGGCGATATTTTCTGCATTTGATTGGCGATAATCCGCTTGTTCCATCTCTTCTATCATTTGGATCAATTGTCCCTTATTTCGGAAGAGGCGGATGGCATCTGACTGACCGGCATAGAAACGATGGGCGATTTCCACATCTGATAACAAGGCAAGCAAACCTTGATTGAGGGCTTCGACGCAGGCGTTGGCAAATAATTCTGTAAAACTAGCCGACAGGTAGCACTGGTGGAGGTGGTAAGGAACCTCATCGACAATACCTTTGAACTGAATGGTTGGTGGCAGGTCATAGCGATTGCGTAGTTCCTCTAGACGCTCCTCTGTACCACCATAAAAGGTAATCTGGGCCTTGGAGCCACGTTTGTAGAGTTCGATAAAGGCTTCAATGACAAATTCAACGTTCTTACCTTCTCCCATATGACCCACTAAGCAATAGTCCAAAACAGGTCCCATTTCCTTGATTTGACCAGGATCTTCTGTAAACATAGGTGGCAGGAATCTTGTCTGGTAGCCTTCTTGCGCCAAGCTTTCTGTCAACTTTTCACTGGCAACTAGATATCTGTTTGCCTTGCGTAGATTGGCGAGGCGTAAGTCTCGCATGATATTTTCATGGACGACTTCATAGTAATTTTTGTCCGTGTTTTCCATGTAACGCCAGAGGCTAGGTTTGGGAACGATTTGTTGGTCACGGATGAAGAGATCGGTTTGCTGAGCCCATCTGGCTAGGAACTTGACCAGCAAGTCTTCCTCAGAACAAATTTCTCCCTCAATGCGGTAGATATACTCTGGATAGAAGATGGTGACAGGTGAGGGTTCTTTGAAAGGATCGATAAAGCGTCCTTCCAGAGCCAGTTCTCCATTTTCATGATACCAACGAAGTTCCTTTTCCTTGAAATCTTCAAACAAGAAAGGACCCTTGGTATAGTAATATCTTCCAGAACCATCTCCTAGGGTCACAGAGGCCACAAAGCCATCCTCATTGAGCTCAACCTGATCGCCAGCTGCTAGTGTTAGACTTTCTGGTCTCACTGTCAAGTCAGCATGCCCCATATCTGAAAAGCTATGAGGAACGCAGAGCAATTCCTTTTCTAAAAATCCTAACTTGATTAAGTCTTTCTTCCAGTCAGGACGAAGCTGAGGACTCGACACAAGATGGACATATTCCAAACCTAGATGTCGTGCTATACGTGCTCGATAGACCTGGGTACTCTCAAAGCCATAACGATAGATTTCCTTGACTGGATGGATAGTGACAATTCTCGACATGCTATACACTCTTTCTCTATTATTTACTTCTTACAGACGAAAAACCACCCTCACAAAAAGGCGAGGGTGGTTCATCCGTTACAATGCTTGGGGATTTCCTAGCAAGTTCTCCCTCAAAAGGACTTTATGCTATTCTATCACAAAGACTGACCATCTGCAAGATAGACTGGCTTAGACAGGATAGCGTGGGGGAGTTTTCTTATTGTTTATAAATCGATTCTCTGAAATCATCTGTGCTACGTAGGTAGGCATTGTAGATTTTTTGTTTTAATAAGTGGACCCAACTTGCAGGAGCGTGGCTTGTCGTACGGTCAATGTTAGCCACATCTTTTGCCACTGCTTGATCGATGAGTTCTTGCATTTGAGCAGCTGAACGAATTGTAATCTCCTTGCTGCTGTTTGGTACACCAAGTTCATACTGAATAGTGATTGGTTTCAACTGGTCTTGCTTGCGAATACGTTTATTAAACATATCCTTCTTGAAATCAGCCCATGAACCATATTGGTTGGCAAAGACATTTTTCAAGACGAGACTATCAGTGATGAGTCCCACATCTTTTCCGTGCCAATCTGAATAGGTAATGTCCCCGTTTCGTTTAGCTTCTTCTGCATATTGGTTGGATACATATGGTAAGAACCCATCTTGATAACCTTTTTCTGCCAACAATTCGTAGGCTGTCTTTCTAAACATGATGTCACCAGGCGCACCCTTTGGATTACTGAGGGCAGCATAAATCGGTGAGAACATGCTGATCAGATGATAACCATTACGAGTATAGTCGCTCTTATCACGGTAAGCCCGACGGTTGATGATATCATTGTCAATCAAGGCATCCAGACTGGTTAGTTTACTTACTTCAGCATCTGTCAATGGACGAACAGAGTTTCCAGCATGAGTTTGTTTATGATACTTGTCCTCAATGTAGAAATTCTCTATTTTTCTAAACCATTTTTTCTTAACATCATTTGACTTAGTTAAAATGGCATTGGCTTCCATAGCATCCAAGGTGTACAAGACATCGTACATACCGTGCACATACTCTTGCAAGGCTGCGGCTGATGTGAAGCGGCTTGTCGGATCATAAGTATGCAAGCGAGTTGGTGAATCCTTATCCCCTTTATAGAGAGTATTCAAGACAATGGCATCCTTATCTAGGTTGTCAGCAGATTGCAACAGTCCTAAGGCATACAACTCTGCTCCCAATCCTTCACGACGACCTTTTCCTTCAAAGTAAATATGTCCGTCAGAATTATGAACCATTTCATGGGTATAGACAGATGTTCCGTACTTATCCAACAAGCGGTCGCTGACATAGTGAACCTCTGAACCGTTGGCATAAGCTCCAGCTCCTTTACTTTCCCCATACCACTTACCAGTTGGTCCAAAGAAGTTGTAGATAGAATCAATGGCCTTATCAGACAGGGTAGCCCAGTAATACTTGCTATTGCTATCTTTCATACCAAAGCCATCTGACACCATGACTGAACGGAAGAGTTTTTCTTTGTATTCTGGTGAAAGGAGATGGTACCAGATATCATAGTGGTCTCGTTGCCATTCAGCCGACTGGTCGACCTTAGCACGGACATACTGACGCAATTCCTCTCCTGACAAGACTGTATTATTGACACGGTCACGATAGCGTTCGTAGCCACCAAAGGCCAAGGTAGAAAGGTTTGAAATCACATAAACATCCTCTTCTGGCAATGTAAATAGCGGTAGGAGCATATTTTTTAATTTCCAACTTGGTGCCGTAATACGGTCATAGACTCCCAGCGTATACTTACTATCTGGTGTAGCTGACTCTTGTTTGGCACGCACTTCTGGAATTGCTGACTTACTCTCTACGATATAGGCCTTGGTATTTGTCTTCAACCATTCATTATTGGTTTTAGTTGGTAGGAAGAGTTTTCTGTAAGACTCTAGTAAATCAGTCACTGTCTTACGTCCTTTTGCAGGGGCCAGGGTTGTTTCATAGGCACTTATATTATTTGATGCCTTGAGATTTTCCATACCGCTCTGACCTAGGGCAATAATGGTATCCAAGGTTGAAGCTGTGCTATTGCCATCAAAGTCAAACTTATAGGTATTGAGATCCTTGGTATTGATGTGATCATAGTTGATATTGTACCAGCGATTGAGGTAGGTTAAACCAAGCAAGAAAGCTTCCTTGTTGTTTTTGATTTTTTCGCTAATGTAGGTTGCTATACTATCTCCCATCGTATTGATAGACTTGTCCATGGCTAGCACTTTACGGAGATGTTCACCGATATTGGCTTTAACTTTTTCAAATTCTTTGTCCAAATATAGCGGATCAAGTGAAGCATCTGCCTCAATGCCCAGAACTCTTCTCATAGCTGCTGAGTCATATTCGACCCCTTGCAAATCTGCTAGGACCTGATTGGTCACTTTCGTATAGTCAGATAAAAAGGCCTCTGGTGTAAAGATAAAGTTTTTACCTGCTACGCTGTACTCTGCAATTTGTGTATTTTTGAAATCTTCTTTGTAGGTGACATCCAGATAGCTGATTGTATTATCAGCAAAATGCAACATAAGCTTATTGATCGTTGCTTTATTGGCCTGAATATCTGTGATGATGTCATTGTCCTTCATTGGTACAACATCCAGCAGTTCTGTAGTATAGAGCTTATCAGTAGGATCTACTTGATTTCCATAGTGAACCACTAACTCTTTGTTGTAGAAAGGCATCAATTTCTCAATATTGTGATAAGCAACTTTTCGACTAGCTTGGCCTTGGCTTAACTGAGTATAGTCCACACTTCGTTGATTGTCCTTGAGTGTTTGACCTGTATCGTCTAGTGTCACTGTCATCCCATAAGACTGGACCTTTTCTCTAGCCTGGTCTTGGGTGATTGGGATCGCATAGAAATCGGCCTTCTTGTTCTCAACGGTAGTGCTAGCGTCTTTGATGTCCGCTCCCTTATATTGGTCTCCTGTGATGGCATAGCCATCTCCAGTATTGACCATGCTAACGACATGATGGATACGGCCATTTTGCCATGTAGAACCTGCTATACCTCCGACACGTGGATAGGTTGTCGTATTGAGGATGGTTCCACTTGCTAATGCATGAGAAACCAAAGCACCACTTTGAACTTTCCCTACAATACCTCCAGCAAATTGGTCATTGTTGCGGGCATTACTAGAAATATTTGCATCAACGGCTACCTTATCAATCTTAGCCTTATTACCAGATAGGAGCCCTGCTATACCTCCCACATAGTAAGGAGAAGTATCCGTATGCTTGGCCTGAATGCTACCTGTAAAGGAACTATTGCTTATCTCTGTATCTTGAGCCTTCGCTACCAAACCTGCCACTGACTTACTACCTGATAATTGACCTTCTACAGCTACATTACTAATCTGACTATTAGTAGCTACTTTTGCTAGGCTAGCTGTGTCTTCTTGACTCTTAATCGCTACCGCTTTAAGGTCAATATCTTTCACAGTAGCCTTGGTCAAGTTATCAAACAAGGCTGTCTTAAGATCATAAATCGCAAATGGCTGCCCATCACTCGCACCGATAAGATTACCAGTGAAAGTGCCTGTCACATAGCTGGTTTGTCCCTTAGCTAGGGCCACTTCATCAGCTGTCATATCAGCTCCAAGTCTAAAGGTTCCAGCGAGATTACCCTGCATGGCAGCAATCAGTTTCTTGAAGGAAGTATAGACACCGTCCTTGGCAATCTTTTGCTTATCAATTGTGAAGCTATAGTTATCCTTGTATGCTGAACCTTTCTCTTGAACCAGTTCATTGAAGGCAACGGTGACCTTGTATTTCCCATCCTCTGTTTCCTTAATAGAGCTAACTGGTAGCAGCATTTCCTTCATCTTGTCTGATTTGACTTTGACAAAATAAGGTGACAAATCGCTTGGTACTTCTGATAAGTTCAGATAACGACGGTAGTGACCATCTTCCTTACCATAGAGCCCCACTTCATCCACATCTTTGATTTCAATTTTCTTATAGTCTAACTGAAAATCTTTCGTTGATACTTCTGTACTTTCCTGATCAGATTGGCCTAGATTATAGGTCAGGTAAGTCTTCAGATTGTATGAGGTATAGTAGTCCAAGCCATCAATCGTTTGTTGGGCTGATGGATTTTTCAAGTTCACCTCTTTGACCAGTGTTCCATTTTGGTAAATTTGGGCCTTGGCCTTAACAAAAGCAGACGTTGGGTCATCTAAGTGATAGTTGACTGCTACTGCTTTTTTGCTCTCTTCTTTCACCAGATTAGTGATTTCAACTGTTGGTTTGGTTTTAACAAGACTACCAACCTTGACAATCTCTTTGGTTGGCTCTACTTCTGTACGTGAGATTTCCTTGCTAGCTTCTACCTTACCATCTACGAGATAATCTTCATACTCGATTGTTCGTAAACCGTCTTTTCCTTTCTGAGCAATTTCTCGGTGATTTTTTAAGATAGTCGCATCTTCGATTTCTTCAGTTTCATGAGGAATGGTTTCTGTTACTGTACGATGATTACTTGTCAAAGGCAGTTCAGGGAGAGCCTCTGCTACAGCAGCCTCACCTTCGTGGCCGGGCTCTTGCGTACCTTGGGTACTAATTGGAGCTGTGTAAGATGGCTGAACGAGTTGAACTAAGGCTTCACCCTCATGGCCGGGCTCTTGTGTACCTTGGGTGCTAACGGGTTCTGTATAAGACGGTTGTGCTGGTTGAAGCGGGGCCTCGCCCTCATGACCTGGTTCTTGGGTGCCTTGAGTGCTGATTGGATCTGTATAGGCTGGTTGTGCTGGTTGAACTAGGGCCTCACCCTCATGACCTGGCTCTTGCGTCCCTTGAGTGCTGATTGGGTCTGTGTAGACTGGTGGTGCTGGTTGAACGAGAGCCTCGCCCTCATGACCTGGCTCTTGCGTCCCTTGAGTACTGATTGGTTCTGTGTAGGCTGGTTGCACTGGTTGAATCAGAGCCTCACCCTCATGACCCGACTCTTGGGTCCCTTGAGTGCTGATTGGATCCGTATACGCTGGTTGCACTGGTTGAACTAGGGCCTCGCCCTCATGACCTGACTCTTGAGTTCCCTTTGCTTGAATGAGAGTTTCATTGTTTTCCTGCGGTTGGGGCTCTATAGGAGAAGGTGTCCCCCCTTGTTGTCCCTCTGTTCTTGGTCTAGTCGGAGCTGGCTGGACTGGATTTACCTGTTCTTGATTCCCACCAGTTTGGCTTGAATTTGTTGCAGGAGCTGTAGCCGGTTCTGGTTTTTGGTCTGCCTCCCCGCCTTTGACAACATTAGTATCCTTGCTTTCCTGACTCTGAGGAACTTTCGTTTGCTGACTAGTTTCCTCATTTTTAGAAGATGGAGCCGTAGCTGCTGAGATATCTACATTTTCTAAGTTAGACTTGCTGTCATTTGACTGCTTGACAAATTCAGTTCCCATCGTCGAATCTGCTGAATGAGTTGCAAGCACTTCTTGAGTTTGACTGTTTTCTGATTTAACTTCTTGATTTCCAGTAGATTCTGCTGGCTGGCTAGTTGTCGGTACAGAAAGAGTTGGTTTGTTTTCTACATATCCTAGATAAGTGTAACCAGGAATATCAACCGGAGCTGGCAAGGCATCTCCTGTCTGGACCGATAGTTGGGTATTATAAGCAGCTAGTGTCTCGCTCGTCAAAGCAAGAGCGGTTGGAGACAGCAACTGACTGCCTAGAGCGCTTACTAACAAGAATCGACTAATCTTGCTCTTGCCATCACGTCCCTTAAGAACTACTACAACCAATAAACTAAGACCTGCCACCAAGGCAACAGTTCCTAATGGAGAGCTAGTCCCCGTATTGGGCAATACTTGATTTGCTCGATAAACCAGATAGTAGGTAGCGTCTGTTTCTTCCGCTACTTGTGGTAGGGATGTAACCAAGAGACCCTTCTCTTCATCAGTCAAATCCGACTCTAAAACGTAAGTATAGTTAACGGTATGAGATTCTTGGGCAGATACAATCTGTAGGCCAGTTCCCATCAAAAAGAAACACGCAACAGCTACAGATACAAGGCCAACTGCCAATTTTCTTAATGAGAAATTCTGTCTTTCTTCTCCAGTAGTTTTGAAATTCATATTCCCCTCTTTTTACATTTTTAAATTAGTATATTAATTTATGGTAAAATATACAACTCCTCCCATTATACATCAATTTCAAAAAAGATTCTAGGGATAGATATACAATTGAATGGATAGGGAAAATCAAGTAACTAAGTAATTAACTGATTTGAAAGAAGCTAAGCCCTCCAACCACACTCATCTCAAAATTTTTAAGAAATAAACTGTCAACAAAAATAAAAATGAAGAGAAGCACTATTTCTTCTCTCCATCTTTAAAATTATAGTAACAAATATATGTTATCTAAAGTTGTGAAAGCAACTCCTTTAGTTTCTAGTTGCCTAGTTTACCCATTCACCATTTCCATTTACTTTATAACCGTCTGGTGTTGTTGTGCTGACTGCCAAAGCTCCAGAGCCATATGCATAGTACCAGTATTGGCCAACTTTAAACCAACCTGTCTTCATAATACCAGATTCATCAAGGTAGTACCAGACTCCATTTTCTTTGAGCCAGCCTGTCTTCATAGCTCCTGAGCTATCAAAGTAGAACCATCTATTTCCGTCTGTACCCCAGCCTGTAAACATAGCACCTGAGCTACTCAAGTAATACCAGCTACCATCTACTTTTACGAATCCAGTTTGCATGACACCTAGGTCATCCAAGTAGTACCATTTACCACCCGTTTTCACCCAGCCTGTCTTCAGATCACCAGACTCATAGAAATACCATTTTCCATCTGTTTTCACCCAACCAGATTGGTCTGAACTAGAAGTTCTAAATTCTTTCAGCGCTTTTTCAACTACGACTGCTTTATTTTTAACTGTTGACAAGTTAGATGAAGTCACTTCTGCATATTGAATAGCAGGACCGTAACTGCCTACCAACTCTTCTGAAGTAGCAGCATCACCAAAAGCCTGAGCAATCGTTACGGCATTATATGGGTTATTTGGGTTCTTAAAGGCAGCCATCCCCATATGTGTAAATTTAGGGCTAATCAAAGTCTGATAATGACCAGATCCACCATTTGTTGAACCACCTGATTTTTTCTTCACGTAGTCTGCTTTTTCAGCACGCCATTGTTCAAGAGCTTTTAGGAAACCATCATGGTTCCAACCCAAGTTTTCTCCAAGTACACTGTTTCCAGATGGGAAAGCACTCCAAATTTCTTTACCAGAAAGACGAGTATGATCCATAGTTACAGAAGCTTCTGCAGCTCTAGCAAAAGCTGCCTTTTCTAGGTCAGTCGACCATTTGATAGGGACATACTTATCTACCAAGCCTTCGTCAGCTGCCTCTTTACGGATAGCGTTGACGGCATCTAAGATAGCTTGTTGGTTTGGAGTCAAAAATTCTCCTTTTAATCCAACCAAAACATTGCCACTAGCAGGGTTAAGCACTTCTGAACTCAAGACATTTTCATTTTTACCATCAGCAGATTGTGTTGCCACCAATCTGTCATTCGCAAAAACATCATTTGTCAAAACTGCTCCAGCCAAAGTCAAAGCCAAGGCGCTAGCAAATACAATTTTCTTCATTTTTTTCTCCTTTTATCCTTTAGATAGGACAGGTATTTTCAATATTAAATTATATCATATTTTCCTATTCTTTGCCCATTTCTACTAATGTTATAAGGCAAATGCTATTCACCCCAAAAGTAGAAATTCCTATCCTCTTATTTCACAACAAGCTCATAACGTGTCTTACTGGTGAAGGTTTGCCCTGCTTTGAGAATGACTTGGTCTTTGAGGTCACTGTGAATGGCATCTGGTAGAGCTTGCGCTTCAAGGGCAATCCCATTGTGCTGCACCATTGGTTGACCTCCTATGATGACACTTTCATCCACAAAGTTTGCTGTGTAGACCACAAAACACGGAGCCTCTGTCTTGAAAAGCAAGAAGCGACCTGAGTTTTGGTCATAAAGGAAACCAGCATTGTCATGACTTGCAGGAAGGGCAAAGGGGTGGTCTAAACCAGACACCAGCTGAATTTGCTCATCTTCTTCTGCAAAGATATCCTTGAGCAAAGCACCATTGTAGATGTGTTTGACCACATCACGAATAGCGTCTGGAGTTTTGGCTGGAACACCGTCAGGAGCGATTGGATAAATGCCCTCAGTATTTAGTTGAAAGACATGGCGGTCAATCGTCTGCGTGAAATCACCAGACAAGTTGAAATAGCTGTGATTGGTTGGATTGACCAGCGTATCTTGATCGGTCGTTACCTTGTAGCTGATTTCGTAGGCACCAGTTTCTTCCAAATAGTAGCTAATCCAAATCTTGAGATTGCCAGGAAATCCGCCTGTCCCATCTGTACGCTCTGTGTAGAGGGTCAAGCCATGGTCGCTCACTTCAACTGGTTCAAACAAACTGGAATCCCAACCTGTTGAACCACTGTGGTTACAGTTGCTAGCATTGTTGACTTCAAGGTCATAGGTCTTGCCATTGAGCTCAAAAGTCGCACCTGCAATACGTCCTGCCACAGGACCTACGCTAGCTCCATGCTTGGGACTATTGCCTACATAGCTATCAAAGTCATCAAATCCCAAGATAACATTGGCAAAATTTCCAGCCTTGTCAGGTGTGACATAGCGCAAGATGGTCGCACCATAAGTCATAACCTCAAGCTGGTAGCCACCGTCCGTCTCAAAACGATAGGCCAAGACATCCTTGCCCCCAACATTTCCAAATACACGCTCTGTGTATGCTTTCATTCTGTTCTCCTTTTACTATTTCTCTCAAGCAAACAAACCATAGAAAGCCTACTGACAATCTATGGTTTATCTGATAATTTACAAATCCTCTTGTCAAGAATTCATAAACACTACCTTATACTCAATGAAAATCAAAGAGCAAACTAGGAAGCTAGCCGCAGGCTGCTCAAAGTACTGCTTTGAGGTTGCAGATAGAACTGACGAAGTCAGCTCAAAACACTGTTTTGAGGTTGCCGGATAAGACTGACGAAGTCAGTAACATATACCTACGGCAAGGCGACACTAGTATGGTTTAAAGAGGTTTTCGAAGAGTCTTACTTTTGATATTCGTGGATGATAACACCTTGTACCACACGGTTTACTGTACCTGTAGGAGACGGTGTATCTGGTTTATTTTCTACCTTGAGTGAAGTCAATAGGGCAAAGAGTTGGGCATAAACGATGTAAGGGAAGACACGGTAAATATCATTCAAGACACCGCCACAACCAAGGGCCACTTCTTTGACATTTGCAAGACCAAAGGCTTGATCACTCAAAAGCACAACACGGCGAGCAATCTGGTCACCAGCAACTTCACGAACCAAATCCAAGTCGTACTTGCGAGTGTAGTCTGTTGTTGTACCAAAGACCAAAACAACTGTATCTTCGTTGATAAGAGATTTTGGACCGTGACGGAAGCCAACTGGGCTTTCATACATAGTCGCAACTTGACCAGCAGTCAGTTCCAAAATCTTGAGCTGAGCTTCATGAGCAAGTCCAAAGAAAGGACCAGCGCCTAGATAGATGACACGGTTAAAGTCTAGGTCAACAAGTTCTTTGACATCTTCTGCATTGTCTAGAATTTTACGGGCAAGACTAGATACAACTTCAAAACGTTCAGACTTAACAGCAAATTCTGTAGGATCAAAGACTAAGAGAGCTGTCAACATCATAGACGTAAAGCTAGAGGTCATGGCAAAGCCAGCATCATTAGAAGCAGCTGGTTGCAAAAGCAAGAGATTGCGGTCATCTCCATGAGCTTGAAGAGCCAATTTCCCATCTGCAGCACAAGTAATCGTCACTTGATAAAGCTCATCCACCAAGGCTTTGGCCAATTCAACAGTCGCCACACTTTCAGGTGAGTTCCCACTACGAGCAAAAGATACAAGGACAGTTACCACATCTTTTTTCAAATAAGTTTCTGGATTGGCAACGATATCTGTTGTCGCAATAGCATTGAAATTCCATTTGCGTTCGTCATAGACTTCCTTAAAGTAAGGTACCAAGGTATCTCCCACATAAGCAGAAGTCCCAGCACCTGTCAAGATTACCTTGATATAGTCATGTTTATCAGCAATCCCTTGCAGGAAGGCTGCAATTTCTTCACGTTTTGCTTGATAAGATTCAAAAGCTTCTCTCCATACATCTGGTTGTTGGTAGATTTCACGTGTAGTGATTTCTGCACCCAATTCGAGCAAATCTTCTTTTGTATAATGTAGCATTGAGTTCCTCTTTTTCTATTAAATATGGGAATGGGAGTAAGCCCCATTCCCATGTATATTCTATATAAAATGCTCTAACGATTTTCACGTTGTCACATCGTATACTCAATGAAAATCAAAGAGCAAACTAGCCGCAGGCTGCTCAAAGCACTGCTTTGAGGTTGCAGATAGAACTGACGAAGTCAGTAACATCTATACGGCAAGGCGACGTTGACGTAGTTTGAATTTGATTTTCGAAGAGTATTATTCATCTTCGTCATCATCAAAGCCTGCTAACAGGTCATTGACTTTCACAATGCTTTCTGCAGCACGGTTCTTATAGTCCGCCTCTGCGCCTGTCAGGCTCGCATTGATAAATTCAATCACCATTGGAAGATTCATCCCTGCGTAAAGTTCGATATCACGACCTTCCATAATTAAACGGCTTACCACGTTACATGGTGTTCCACCGAGAAGATCCGCAAAGACTAGGAAATCATCCAAACCTTCAATAGCAGCTTCAAATTTTGCAGTAAATTCTTCTGGGCCATCTTCTGGAAGAAGAGCCACTGTGTAAATGTTGTCTTGTGGACCCATGATCATTTCAGTGCTACCTTTAAGTTCTTCACAGAAGCGACCATGACTCACCAAAATTAATGATTTAGCCATAGATTATGCGCCCATTCCAAGTAAGAATTTACCGATGAATGAAAGACCTAATGCAAGAGCAATGATGATACCAATTGCTTTTGTAGAAGTCATACCTTTCTTACCAAGCAACCAGAAGATAAAAGCAGTAAAGATTGCTGGAAGCAAGCGTGGGAAGATTGAGTTCAAGATGTCTTGGAAATCAATCATCTTTTCACCGATTGGCAATTTATAAGAAATTTCAAAGTTGATCATTGTGGCTACAAGAGCACCCATCATGAAGACACCAAGTACAGATGCAGCGTCAATCAAAGCTGTCAATGTACTTTGCATGTTGTTGATAAGGTTAACCCCTTCTTTATAGGCAAATTCCAACTGTTTCCAACGGAAGATGTCATACGCTACTGCAACTGCAATCCAAAGGAAGATACCCCAAGGTTGGCCAGCGATAGCCATAGTTGCTGCGATAGAACCCATGATAGCAGGTACAAGTGAACCAAAGATTGTATCCCCAAGAGGAGCGAATGGTCCCATCAAACCTGTCTTGATACCGTTAACGGCGTCTTTTGCACCCACACCATCTTTTTCTTCCATGGCAAGGTCAAAACCAGCGATAATGGTATGGAAGAATGGTGAAGTATTGAAGAATTGAGTATGAACTTTCATCATTTCTTTCAATTCAGGAGTGCCATCCCCATACATTTTACGCAACTGAGGCAGGATCATGTAAAGGTAACCAGAAGCTTGCATACGTTCGTAGTTCCAACCCAATTGGAAAGTAAACAAGCTACGTTTGTTGATTTGATTAAAATCTTCTTTTGTAAGTTTGTAATTAGAATTCGTCATCTTCGATTTCCCCACTTTCTGATGGTGTAGAAGGTGCTGCTACAGCTACTTTTTGGCTATTTTTGAAGTGAAGCACTGCAAGGAAGATACCTACGATAGAGATACCAATCATAGACAAACCTTTGAAGTTGTTCACGAAACCAATTTTTTCAGCAACATCTTTAGGTAGAGTACCGATAATACCTGCAACAGCGCCACCAAGACCTGTTACATATGAGTAAAGAACAGTCAACATAGCTGTCAAACCAAATCCCATAGCAAGGTAGTGAAGGTTACGTTTAACTGGAAGGTAACGAAGCAAGATTGCAAATCCAAGACCTGGAAGCATACGTCCTGCAAGTGTCAAGCCATCTGCAACCCATTTGTAGGCTTCAACGAAGTCTACCACTGATTGTACAAAGGCACCACCAAAGGCAAGCGCGAAGAAGACTGGAAGGGCACGAGATAGAGCCCATGGAATCGCACCAAGCAAGTAGTTGCGTTCGATACCTTTGTAATCAAAGCGGTCGATTGCAGCATCAATACGGTGTGCGAAGAAAGTAGTTGTCATACGTCCAAGAACGTCGAAGTATGTTAAAAGTGCTGCTACTGGTACAGCGATTGTTGTAATCGCAAGGTCTGTAGCGATTCCTTGTGAAACTGAGAATGCTGTTGCAAGAACCGCACCAGAAGTTGCGTCGATACGAGAAGCACCACCGAAGGTACCAACCCCAAGAACGAACAGTTGCAAGTTACCACCGATAAGCAGACCAGTAGTCACATCTCCCATAATCAAACCAGTAATGAAACCAGCAAATACAGGGGAACCTGCAGATGAAACGATCGTCAACTCATCACAGATTTGATAAGCTGAGTACAAAGTGAGAAGTAAAATTTGCCACCATTGTATCATAACAATGACCTCCTAAAAATTTTTTCCTATTTTAATAAGCTCAAAAAGTCTGAAATTGGATCATTTGGAACCATTTGAGCAGTAAGTTTAACACCTTTTTCTGCCAGTTTGTGGAAATCTTCCACATCCTTATCCACTACGTTGATAGAACGTGTGATGGCACGAGTTTCTGGTGTTTGAGACATATTCCCAACATTGAGGGTTTCCAGTGGTACACCTGCTTCGACCAAGCCAAGGAAGCGGTCTGGTTTACGAGCCACGATAAAGAGACGTTGGCTATCGTATTTTCCAGCAAGAATATTGGCTGCCGCTTTCTCAATTGGCAAAATACTCAATTTTACACCTGGTGGTGTCGCTAGTTTCAAACCACTCTTTTCAACGTCGTTGTTGACAACTTCGTCATCTACAACCATAATACGTGAAACATTTAGTTTTCCAGCCCAAAGATTGGCTACTTGTCCGTGGATCAAACGTCCATCGATACGGCATCCTACAATTGTCATAAGTTTTCCCCCTTTATGTGTTTTAGTGTAGGTTTACGAGTTAAATAAATCTCTTCTTTATATTCACCTTCTGTTTCAAAGATAATGATGCGGTTGGCACCTTCCTTAAGATAGCTATGAGGGATATAAAGCGAGAGGGTTGGGCCGACGTTCCAAAAACGTCCTAGATTCTGCCCATTGACAAAGGCAACTCCCTTACCAAACTCAGACAAGTCTAGGTAAGTATCTTTTGGCGCTTCGATTGTAAAATCATAAGCATAAAAGGCTGGTTGTCCTTCTGCCCATCCTTTTGAAAAATCAATTTTCTCAGGATTGTCTAGTGGGAGTGGATAGTGTTTCCAGTTTAGTAAGAAGTGTAAATCCTTACAAACCCCTGTCCGAATTCCCTTACGTTGCGTATCCGCTAAGAACTTGTGTCCATAGTTGACACGCCCCATATTTTCTACCAAGATATCTAACCTAGATAGCGCTTTCTTTTTACCTTGATAAAAAATATCTTCCCCAATCTCTGTCTGATATTGGGTTTCGACCCACTGACCATCGACATAAAGCTGAGCTCTATCTCGACCGTCAATGATACGAAGTCTTTCTTCTTCTGCATCCCAGTTTGTTTCTGTTCGATAGAGTAGATAGCCATAGCTTTGTCCCAACTCCTCCATCTTTTTAGGATAGAGGCTTTCTATCGGACTAGACAAGCTATCTAAGGTTTCAAACAAGGAAACTTTTTCTACTAGTGGAATGGCATCCAACTCCATACTCTCTTTGTAGAGTGGTTCCAACTGCGGATACTCTGGAAAATGTGTCGCCATCATCTTCTTGACTGCCAAATATTTGGCAGTTGGATTTCCTTCTTCATCCAGAAGGGCATCGTAATCATAAGATGTAACTTGTGGCAAATCTAAGGTTCCTCTAGCCGAGCAACCATTCATGAAACCAAAGTTTGTACCACCGTGGAACATGTATAGATTGATAGAGCCTTGTTCCAAAACCTCTCGAACTGCATCTGCCAACTCTTTTGGATCCCGTGTGATAATCGGTTCTTTCCAACGATTGAACCAGCCATCCCAGAACTCCATACACATGAGCGGCCATTTCTTGCCATGTTCATCAAAGAATTCCTGCATCTGTGAAAAGTTATAAGGTGCCTTAGAACCAAAGTTTCCTGTTACAAAGAGGTCATCTTCTATTAAGGTTCCAGCTTTCAGAGTAGCTCTCCATGGACCATCTGATGTAAAGAGAGGACAGGTTACGCCACGCTCTTCCATCAACTGTCGAATTGCTCTCAGATAAGCCTTATCTTCTCCATAAGAACCATACTCATTTTCAACCTGCATCATGAGGATATTGCCACCATTGTCCAACAAATGTGGAACCAACCGTGACAAGAGCTGGTCATAGTAGCGACCGACAGCTTCAATATAAGCAGGATCTGAGGAACGAAGTCTCATATTCTTTGTTAAGAGCCAGGCTGGTAAGCCACCGAATTCCCACTCCGCACAGATGAAGGGAGAGGGACGAACGATAGCGTAGAGACCCAAATCTTGTGCCGTCTCAAGAAATCCCTCCAAATCCAGAGCTCCTTCAAAGTGAAACTCACCCTCACGAGGCTCGTGTAAATTCCAGGCCACATAAGTCTCTACTGTATTAAAACCAAGAGCCTTCAAGTTATAGAGCGAATGATACCAATCTTCTGGAGGAACCCTAAAATAATGAATGGCGCCAGATAAAATCTTAAATGATTTTCCATCGAGATAAAAATCATCCCGTATCTCAAATCGTGTCATATTCTTACCTTCTGACAATAAAGTTTACGCTTTCATTTGTTGATATAGTAAATATATCTCAATATCTTACATTTGTCAATAGGTTTTCACAATTTTTTTCATTTTTCACTAAATTTTACACAAAAAACTTATAAAAATCTTGTAATTTATAGTCATAACAACATTTTAGTACCATGTATAAAAATGTAGATTTTTCTATTTATTCCTATGTAAATTAACCTTATAGCCTATTATTCTAATTTTTTTATTCAAAAGGCTACTATTCTTTCCAGTTTTATGGTAAAATCTTTAACGGAGAAGGAAAATCGAGGTGAAAATATGGCAATTCCAAAGTATCAATATATTAAAGATGAATTAAAGAACAAAATCATTTCTGGTCAATTTGCCAGTGGAGATAAATTCTACACTGAAGCTGAATTGATTGCAATGTATGATGTTAGTTCTATCACAGTTGTTCGCGCTTTAAACGACCTTGCCAAGGATGGCTATATTGTCCGTCAACAAGGAAAGGGTACATTCGTTTCACGCGCACGCAAACACAAACTCGTAGAGTTTTCAGATGTAGAAGTTTTTGAAACGAAAGATGATAAAGTTACCGTCCTTTCTATTGAGCGTGGAAACAAACTAAGCTACTTAGAAAAACTTGGACTACGCGGAGATCAGTTCTACTACAAGATTGAACGCGTTCGCGAAACGGGTGGTGTTGTGTACATCTACCATACATCTTATATCCCAGAACAATACATCAACGCAAATTATCCAAATCTTGAATATTATAGCTCTATCTATAACCGTTTCAAATTGGATTACCACATTCACATGAATGATGAACATTTTGAAGAAATCAATGAAATAGCATTTCCAACTCCAGAACATGCGGCTTCAATCCTCGGAGTCGATGAACAATTCCCAACCGTTTTACAAACCAAGACTACTAAACTAGAGTCTACTGGTCAAGTTCTTGCATACAGCGAAACATATAAACGCGCAGATTACTACAAAATCAAATTCATTTCATGTGACCGTGATCACTAAGAAGAAAGCCTAAGCCTTGCTTGGGCTTTTTCTATGCTTATTATACCATACCAAAAAGGTAGCGCTTACCTTTTATAGTAGATTCTATAGTTTGTAGAGTATTTTATAGAAATAGGGCTAAAAAATTTCTACTAAATATATATATGTTTCTTTTACAACCAATCTGAAATCTTAAGCTTAAATTTTATATTTTTTTATACTTATTATAGTTTTTTATCACCTCCTCTTGACTCTTATTAATATAAGAAATAAAATAAGGGTGTTGTTTTATGTAAACGCTATCAATATAAAATACAATCAGGAGGTTTTGCAATGAAACAAGAAAAACAACAACGTTTTTCCATTCGTAAATACGCTGTAGGAGCAGCTTCTGTTCTAATTGGATTTGCCTTCCAAGCACAGGCTGTTGCAGCCGATGGAGTTACTCCTACTACAGAAAACCAACCGACCATCCATACGGTTTCCGATTCCCCTCAACCATCCGAAAATCGGACTGAGGAAACACCTGAAGCAGAGCTTCAACCAGAAACTCCAAAAACTGTAGAAACAGAAACTCCAGCTACTGATAAGGTAGCTAGTCTTCCAAAAACAGAGGAAAAAACACAAGAGGAAGTTAGTTCAACTCCTAGTGATAAAGAAGAAGTGGTAACCCCAACTTCTGTTGAAAAAGAAGCTGCCGATAAAAAGGCAGAGGAAGCTAGCCCTAAAAAGAAAGAGCAGAAAGAGGCTAATTCTAAAGAGTCGGATACAGACAAGACTGATAAGTCAGAAGCTGACAAGGATAAACCAGCTAAAAAAGATGAAACGAAAGCAGAGGCTGACAAACCGGCAACAGAGGCAGGAAAGGAACGTGCTGCAACTGAAAATGAAAAATTAGCTAAACGAAAAATCGTTTCAATTGATGCCGGACGTAAATATTTCTCACCTGAGCAGCTCAAAGAAATTATCGACAAAGCGAAAGAATATGGTTACACAGATCTTCATCTCTTGGTAGGTAACGATGGCCTCCGTTTCATGTTGGACGATATGTCTATGAAAGTGGGCGATAAAACCTACTCTAGTGATGATGTCAAACGCGCCATTGAAAATGGAACAAATGCTTATTACGATGATCCAAATGGTAACCATCTCACTGAAAGTCAGATGACCGATTTGATTAATTATGCCAAAGATAAGGGAATTGGTGTGATTCCAACTGTCAATAGTCCTGGACATATGGATGCTATGCTCCATGCTATGAAAGAACTTGGCATTGAAAATCCTAACTTTGATTATTTTGGTAAAAAATCGGAACGAACTGTTGACTTAAATAATAAACAAGCAGTCGATTTCACAAAAACTCTGATTGACAAATACGCTAACTACTTCTCTAAGAAATCTGAAATCTTCAATATTGGACTAGATGAATATGCCAATGATGCGACAGATGCTAAAGGTTGGAGTGTGCTTCAAGCTGATAAATATTATCCAAATGAAGGTTACCCTGAAAAAGGATATGAAAAATTCATCTCTTACGCTAATGACCTCGCTCGTATTGTAAAATCTCACGGTCTCAAACCAATGGCCTTTAACGACGGTATCTACTACAATAGCGACACAAGCTTTGGTAGTTTTGACAAAGACATCATCGTTTCTATGTGGACTGGTGGTTGGGGGGGCTACGACGTTGCTTCTTCTAAACTACTAGCTGAAAAAGGTCACCAAATCCTTAATACCAATGATGCTTGGTACTACGTTCTTGGACGAAACGCTGATGGCCAAGGTTGGTACAATCTCGATCAGGGGCTCAATGGTATTAAAAACACACCAATCACTTCTGTACCAAAAACAGAGGGAGCTGATGTGCCAATCATCGGTGGTATGGTAGCTGCTTGGGCCGATACCCCATCTGCACGTTATTCACCATCTCGCCTCTTCAAACTCATGCGTCATTTTGCAAATGCCAACGCTGAATACTTCGCAGCCAACTATCAACCTGCAGAAAAAGCACTAGAAACTATACCAAAAGACTCTAACCGCTATACTGCTGAAAGTTTTGCTGCTGTCAAAGAAGCTGAAAAAGCCATCCGTTCACTCGATAGCAACCTCAGTCGTGCTCAACAAGATACGATTGATCAAGCAATCGCAACCCTTCAAGATGCTATTAAAAACTTGGCTTTAACTCCAGAAGCACAAAAAGAAGAGGATGCTAAACGCGAACTTGAAAAACTGAATAAGAATAAAGTCATTTCCATCGATGCAGGTCGCAAATACTTCTCTCTAGATCAACTCAAACGCATCGTAGACAAGGCGAGCGAGCTCGGCTACTCTGATGCCCACCTCCTTCTAGGAAATGATGGCCTTCGCTTCCTACTCGATGATATGACCATTACTGCCAACGGAAAAACCTATGCTAGTGATGACGTTAAAAAAGCTATTATCGAAGGAACTAAAGCTTACTACGACGATCCAAACGGTACTGCACTAACACAGGCAGAAGTGACAGAGCTAGCTAAATACGCTAAGGAAAAAGGTATTGGTCTGATACCAGCTATCAATAGTCCAGGACATATGGATGCTATGCTCGTTGCCATGGAAAAACTTGGCATCACGAATCCTCAAGCCAACTTTGATAAGGTCTCAAAAACAACCATGGACCTTGAAAATCAAGAAGCAGTTGGATTTACCAAAGCCCTTATCGGTAAGTATATGGATTACTTTGCTGATAAATCAAAGATATTCAACTATGGTACAGATGAATATGCCAATGATGCGACCAACGCCCAAGGTTGGTACTACCTCAAATGGTATGGACTCTATAACAAGTTCGCAGACTATTCTAACAGCCTTGCTGCTATGGCCAAAGAAAGAGGGCTACAACCAATGGCCTTCAACGATGGCTTCTACTACGAAGACAAGGACGATGTTCAGTTTGACAAAGATGTCTTGATTTCTTACTGGTCTAAAGGCTGGTGGGGCTACAACCTTGCATCACCTCAATATCTAGCAAGCAAGGGTTATAAGTTCTTGAATACCAACGGTGACTGGTACTACATTCTCGGCCAAAAACCAGAAGATGGTGGTGGTTTCCTCAAAAAAGCTATTGAGAATACTGGAAAAACACCATTCAATCAACTAGCTTCTACCAAATATCCTGAAGTAGATCTTCCAACAGTCGGAAGTATGCTTTCAATCTGGGCAGATAGACCAAGCGCTGAGTACAAGGAAGAGGAAATCTTTGAACTCATGACTGCCTTTGCAGACCACAACAAAGACTACTTCCGTGCTAATTATAATGCTCTCCGCGAAGAATTAGCTAAAATTCCTACAAACTTAGAAGGATATAGCACAGAAAGCCTAGCTGCACTCAAGGCAGCAAAAGATGGACTGAATCTTAACCTCAACCGCAGCAAACAAGCTGAACTAGACGCACTAGTAGGTAAGCTCAAGACCGCTCTTCAAGGCCTCAAACCAGCTGCAACTCATTCAGGAAGCCTAGATGAAAATGAACTAGCTGCTAACGTTGAAACCAAACCTGAACTAGTTGTGAAAACAGAAAGCATTCCGTTTAAAGTCATTCGAAAAGAAAATCCGAATCTCCCAGCAGGCCAAGAAAAAGTTGTTAAAGCTGGAGTTCTAGGTGAACGCACTTCTTACGTATCTGTTCTTACTGAAAATGGAAAGGCTAGTGAAACCGTTCTAGATAGTCAAGTAACCAAAGAACCTGTCGATCAAATTGTGGAATTCGGAGCACCAATTACACATGTCGGCGATGAGAATGGCCTTGCTCCAATCGCAGAAGAAAAACCTAGACTAGACATTCCTAAGGAAGAGCCTAGCCGAACAGAAACTCCTTTCAAAGTAGTTGTTGAAAGCGGGCCTAAGGCTGAATCTAACTCTGCTAACGGAATCACTCATCAATTAGCAGATAGCAAAAATAGTAAACCTGGATGGAAATTAATTGAAAGCAAATGGTATTACTATGATCATGCAGATAAAGTGAAGACTGGTTGGGTTAAAGACGGAGCATGGTACTACTTAGATGAGTCTGGTGTAATGAAAACTGGTTGGCAGAAAGTAAATGGTACATGGTATTATCTTGATAACTCAGGTGCTATGCAAACTGGTTGGATCGATCAAGGTGGATCATGGTACTATCTCAACGACTCAGGTGCCATGCAAACCGGCTGGGTCAACCAAGGAGACACATGGTATTATCTTGACAATTTAGGTACAATGAAAACTGGTTGGTTCCAAGTTGGAGATAAATGGTATTATTCATACCCTTCAGGAGCCTTAGCTGTCAACACAACAATTGATAGCTACGCTGTAAATGCCGACGGCGAATGGATTCAATAAGATAAAATGAAAGATTTATATCCAGAGACCTAATGAGAGCTGAGTATAAAACTCAATTTCAGAAGAAAAAGAAATAAATCTGTCCAAAATAAAATGCATATTATCAAGGTATGTCAACACCTGATAATATGCGTTTTTATGATTTTAAAGAGACTGGATACCCAGCCTCTTTTTTTAATTAATCACCCAGTCCAAGACGTTCAAAGATATCATTCACTCGTTTAGTGTAATAAACTGGGTTGAAAATTTCATCGATTTCTTCTTGTGTGAGGCGTGATGTCACTTCTGGATCTGCTTCAAGAAGTGGTTTAAAGTCTACTTGATTGTCCCAAGAGTAAGCTGTTTTTGGTTGCACCAGGTCATAGGCTTGCTCACGGGTCATGCCTTTTTCAATCAAGGTCAACATGGCACGTTGGCTAAAGATAAGACCAAACGTAGAGTTCATGTTGCGTATCATGTTTTCTGGGAAGACCGTCAAGTTCTTGACGATATTTCCAAAACGGTTGAGCATGTAGTCGATCAAAATAGTTGTATCTGGTGTGATGATGCGCTCAGCTGACGAGTGAGAAATATCACGTTCGTGCCAGAGTGCGACGTTTTCATAAGCTGTAATCATGTGACCACGGATAACACGCGCAAGACCTGTCATATTTTCAGAACCGATAGGGTTGCGTTTGTGAGGCATTGCAGATGAACCTTTTTGCCCTTTAGCAAAGAATTCTTCCACTTCACGTTGT
The DNA here is from genome assembly GCF_046352925.1 of Streptococcus sp. KHUD_011. Lineage (GTDB taxonomy): Bacteria > Bacillota > Bacilli > Lactobacillales > Streptococcaceae > Streptococcus. The sequence goes on from NZ_CP157578.1 coordinate 1,878,532, forward strand.
TCAGACTTTTGCAAACCGCGAATCTCAGTCGCCATACGTTCGATAGAAGTCGCGATGCTGGCAAGAACTGCAAAGTACTCAGCATGAAGATCACGAGGAAGCACCTGTGTAGAGATTTCTTGGGCACGAATACCCAGTTTATCGCAGACATATTGCTCAACGAATGGTGGGATGTTGGCAAAGTTCCCAACCGCACCAGAAATCTTACCAGCTTCCACACCAGCAGCCGCATGCTCGAAACGCTCGATGTTGCGCTTCATTTCGCTGTACCAAGTCGCCAATTTCAGACCAAAGGTTGTAGGCTCAGCGTGCACACCGTGGGTACGCCCCATCATGATGGTAAACTTGTGCTCCTTAGCCTTATCAGCGATGATGTTGGTGAAGTTTTCAAGGTCACGACGGATGATGTCGTTGGCCTGCTTGTAAAGATAACCGTAGGCCGTATCCACCACGTCGGTAGAAGTCAAACCATAGTGGACCCACTTACGCTCTTCACCAAGCGTCTCAGAAACTGCACGCGTGAAAGCCACCACATCGTGACGCGTCTCCTGCTCAATCTCCAAAATACGGTCGATGTCAAAGTCCGCTTTTTCACGAATCAAAGCTACATCTTCCTTAGGGATTTCCCCCAACTCAGCCCATGCCTCGTCAGCCAAGATTTCCACCTCAAGCCAAGCACGGTATTTATTTTCTTCACTCCAAATATTCGCCATCTCAGGGCGAGAGTAACGGTCGATCATGTTGTTAATTTTTCCTTTCTTCTTAAACTGCTGGGAATAAGCTATCTAGGTAAAGCAAGATTTCTACTCAAACTCCTCTTTCCCAATAAACACAGATGGATAGTGTAGTAATTCATTGAGATCGGTATCCAATGGTAAATCATAAATTGCTAAATAGTTTTCAGGATATAGAGCAACTAGCTCTTCATATTTAGCCTTTACCTTTTCGTGATCACTACTAGCATACAAGACTTCAACGACTGCTCCAGTCTTATCCTTTTCAATAAATGCATTAACGATAATTTGTATCATAGACTTGTACTAAAAATCAATCCCTTTCCCAAATTCCTCCACCTCATCCGGCGCATCACTAAACAAAGTCACATGCCCCATCTTGCGGTTGTGCTTCGCTTCTATTTTACCATACATGTGGAGGTGGGCGCTTGGATTTTCTGTGACATATTTTTCAGCAGCATCGACATGTTGGCCGAGAACATTGAGCATGATAGCTGGGGCATGCAGTTTGATGGCTGGTAATGGTGCTCCGAGAACACCAAGAATATGAGTGTCAAATTGTGAAAAGTCGCAGGCTTCGATTGAGTAGTGTCCTGAATTGTGTGGACGCGGGGCAATCTCATTGACAATGATGTCATCAGCCGTCGCAAACATTTCCACACAGAGGGTTCCAGACAGGTTAAGCTGTTCAGCAATCTTCACTGCCATGGCTTTTGCTTTTTCAGCTAGACTTTCTGAAATACGGGCTGGCACAATGGTTTTTGAAAGAATGTTGTTTCGGTGGATATTTTCCTGAACTGGGAAAACCGTCACGTCCTTGCCATTTCCTGACACGATAACAGAAATTTCAAGGTCAAAGTTGACAAATTCTTCCAAGACACAGTCTGTTGAATCTGCTAGTGTATAGGCTTCTTCCAAGTCTGCTTCTGAGCGAATGACCTTTTGCCCATGCCCATCGTAGCCACCTGTCGCAGTCTTGAGAACATAGTTTTTCGACAAGTTGATATCTGCTAAGTCTTGGCTTGAAGTCACAACCTTGTAGGGTGCTACAGTGACTTGAGCCTTGTTTGAAAGAAAGTCCTTTTCAAAAATGCGATTTTGGGAAATGCGGAGCAGATCTGTCCCTTGAGGGAGTTGTCCATCCTTGATAACCGCATCCAAACCGTCAGCATCGACATTTTCAAACTCATAGGTGAGGACATCGCAACGCTCAGCCAACTGACGCAGAGCATCCACGTCATTATAAGGCGCCACGATGATTTCCGCCACGCAAGAGGCCGGGCAATCTGCCGCAGGATCCAGCGCTACAACCTTGTGCCCCATGTAGATAGCAGAGATAGCCATCATCTGACCCAGCTGGCCGCCACCGATAATTCCGATTGTTTTAGATGAGCTCATTTGTCGACTCCTCTGCGATTTTTCCTTGCTCCTCTGCGAAATCTGCCAGTGCTGTCGCGATAGACTGATCCTCTACTGATAGGAGACGAAGGGCGAAGAGAGCCGCATTGGTCGCACCTGCTTCACCGATAGCCATAGTTGCGACAGGCACTCCACCTGGCATCTGGACGATAGAGTAGAGCGAGTCCACACCACTAAGGGCACGCGATTTTACGGGCACACCAATGACTGGAAGGGTTGTTTTAGCTGCGACCATACCTGGCAAATGAGCTGCGCCACCTGCACCTGCGATGATGACCTTGATACCACGACTACGCGCTTCTTCGGCATGCTTGAACATAAGGTCTGGTGTACGGTGGGCAGAGACAACTTTCTTTTCGTAGGCTACACCGAAGCGGTCTAGGACTTCTGCTGTTTTTTGCATGGTTTCCCAGTCGGATTTTGAGCCCATGATGATGGAAATTACGGGTTTCATTTCTTCTCCTTTTTTAATAATCGTCTAATGTAGTGCGGACGTAAGCGACCGCCTAAGGCGTTCCATTACTAAAACTGGAGCCTAAGTCTCCAGTTTTCCGCTCCTAGTAGCTTTGCTACTAGGATTTCCACTACTGCGACGATTGTCCTATATTAGCTCGCTAACGCTCGCAAGTTATGCGACCATTATCGTATTTGGCGACTGCGTCGCTTTCTCTTATATCTTTATCGAATAGCCTTGCTTCCGATATCGGTTCGGTAGAAGAGCCCTTCTGTGTTTTGTTTGTCGAGTTGGCTGTAGATGGTGTTTTGGGCTTCTTTGACAGTATCTGCTGTGGTGACGAGCATATAGACACGTCCGCCGTTTGATAGCAGTGCTCTGCTATTTTCCGCAAACTTAGCCCCTGCATAATAGGTGATAATGTCACCTTCTGTCTTGGCTGGTAACTTGACACCTTTTTCATAGTCTAGCGGATAACCGTTAGATGCGACAACCACACCCAGAGTCACACCCTTGTCCGTCCAGGTGATGTTTGGCTCCTTGCCATCGAGGATATCCGTAATATTTTGGGCAAAATCAGAGGTTAATCGAGGTAGAATAATCTGAGTTTCAGGATCTCCAAAGCGAGCATTAAACTCGATAACCTTAGGTCCATCAGCTGTCAAGATAAGCCCTGCGTAAAGAACTCCCAGATATGGACGCCCTTCTTGGATCATGCCCTCTAGGACTGGCTTGACAATAGTCTCCACTGCTGTGTCAATCACGCTCTGTGGCAAGTGTGGAACTGGCGCATAGGCACCCATACCACCCGTGTTAGGCCCTTTGTCGCCATCATAGGCACGTTTGTGGTCCTGAGCCGTTGGCATGATGTAGAACTTATCACCATTGACAAAGGCAAAAAGTGAAAATTCCTCTCCGTCGAGGAATTCCTCAATAACCACACGCGCACCTGAGTCCCCAAATTTATTGTCCAAAAGCATCTCATGAGTGGTTTCGACTGCTTGCTCAACCGTCTCCGCAACAACGACACCTTTCCCAAGCGCCAAGCCATCCGCCTTGACTACGATAGGCGCACCCTGCTTTTCGATATAGGCCTTGGCTTCCTCGAAATCTGAGAACGTGCCATAGGCTGCTGTCGGAACGCCGTATTTGACCATGATTTCCTTGGCAAAATCCTTGGACCACTCCAGCTCAGCTGCCAATCTTGTCGGACCAAAGGCTTTGAGACCAGCTGCATGGAAATCATCCACGATACCAGTCGCAAGGGCATCATCTGGACCAATAAAGGTCCAAGCAATATCGTTGGTTTTTGCAAACTCAATCAATTTAGAATGTTCGGAAATAGAGATATTTACCAACTCCAAACCATCCAGAGTCATTCCGTCATTTCCAGGAGCTACAAAAACCTTTTCTACCTCTTTTGACTCAAGCAACTTCTTAGCAATCGCATGTTCACGACCACCAGAACCGACAACTAACAGCTTCATCTCTCAACCTCTTTTGCGAATTATTTACTAATATTATATCACAAACGTTCGTTTTAATCCTGTTTCGTTCTGTCTTTTAATCAAAAAAAGGAAAGAAACTGTTTTCTTTCCTTTACGTTCTTAATGTCTAAAATGTCTCACGCCTGTGAAGACCATGGTCAAGCCGTATTTATCAGCAGCTTCGATGGATTCCTGATCACGGACGGACCCACCTGGCTGGATGATAGCCTTGATACCTGCTTTGGCGATTTCTTCCACATTATCCGCAAATGGGAAGAAGGCATCGGAAGCAAGCACAGCGCCGTCAAGACGGTCTTTAGCTTGGTCAATGGCAATACGAACAGAAGCCACACGGTTGGTTTGACCTGGGCCAACACCAAGTGTCATGTGGTCGTTGGTGATGATGATACCGTTCGATTTGACGTACTTGATAGCCTTCCAAGCGAACTCAAGAGCTGTCGCTTCTGTCTCTGTTGGTTGGCGTTTGGTCACCACTTGCCAATCAGCTGGGCTTTCTTTCACTACGTCTTGGTTTTGCACAAGGAGACCACCAACTACACCTGTATATTCTGCTTCCACTTCGCTAGCCTCTTGAGCGTCAAATGGCAAGGCAAGGATACGCAAGTTTTTCTTTTTATTGGTCAAAATAGCTAGCGCCTCATCCGTATAGCTTGGTGCGATGATGATTTCAAGGAAAACGCCGTGCATCTTCTCAGCTGTCGCAGCATCCACCTCACGGTTAAGAACGACAATTCCACCAAAGATAGACACTGGATCAGACTCATAAGCGTAGTCCCAAGCAGTCTCGATGTCATCAGCTTGACCAATTCCACATGGATTCATGTGTTTGAGAGCCACAACGGTTGGACGATCTTTGAAGTCACGGATGATACGAATGGCAGCATCCGCATCACGGATGTTATTGAATGACAATTCCTTACCGTTAAGCTGTTTGGCTGAAGCAATCGAGTAGTCAGTCGGCAAAGCTTTCTGGTAAAAGTCTGCATCTTGTTGAGGGTTTTCACCGTAACGCATGGCTTGCTTGAGGTCATAGGTTAAAGTGAGCTTTTCAGGCTTACTTTCTCCGACTTGAGCTGTGAAATACTCTGCAATCAAGGCGTCATAAGCTGCTGTGTGACGGAAAACCTTGGCTGCCAAACGTTGGCGAGTTTCGTAACTTGTTTCGCCGTTAGCTGCCAATTGTCCCAAAACCACAGCATAGTCAGCTGGATCTACCACAACTGTTACGCTAGCATGATTTTTCGCAGCTGAGCGAAGCATAGATGGCCCACCGATATCGATGTTCTCCACCGCATCAGCATAAGTCACATCTGGTTTGAGGATCGTTTCCTTGAAAGGATAAAGGTTGACCACTACAAGGTCGATAAGCTCAATTTGGTTCTCCTTGGCTGCTTCCAAGTGGCTATCCAAATCACGACGAGCGAGGAGCCCACCGTGGATATTTGGGTGTAGAGTCTTGACACGACCGTCCATCATCTCTGGAAAACCAGTCACATCATCAATAGCAATGGTGTCCACCCCAGCATTGTCAAGGGCAACCTTGGTCCCACCCGTCGAGATAATCTCCCAACCAAGTTTTTTAAGTTCTTGGGCAAATTCAACAATGCCCGCTTTATCTGAGACGCTGATTAAGGCGCGTTTAGTCATGTTTTTTCCTTTCATTTTCAAACTCTTTACCTACGCATTTTTCGATTCATAAAATATAGGGAGACGATTACCAAGACTCCCAAAATTACTGTCAGTAAAAATCTCCCCCAATAGGGAATCTCTGGGAAGAAAAAATTTACCAGTAAACGTAGAATGATTACCAAGGTAATCAAGGCAAGTGTTTCCAACCATTTTTTCATTTACTTGTCCAACAATTCTCTAATAACCTCTGGATACAACTTGTACTCTGCCTCATGAATGCGAGTTTCAAAGCTTTCAATGTTATCATCAGCTAACCTTGGCACACGGACTTGTTTAATGATTTTACCAGTGTCCACACCAGAATCTACCCAGTGAATGGTCACGCCGCTCTCTGCAACGTCAGCATTCCAAGCGTCCTCAATCCCATGAGCTCCTGGAAATTCTGGCAGGTAGGCTGGATGAATGTTGATGATTCGGCCTTCATAAGTCGCCAATAAGGTTGGCCCAACGATTTTCATGTAGCCTGCTAGACAAACCAGGTCAATCTGGTGTTCTTCCAAGAGTTCGACAAGGGCCGCTTCGTAGTCTGCCTTGCTCTCAAACTCCTTGAGTTCAAAAGCATAGGACAGAACGCCGAGCTTATCTGCACGTTCGAGCACATAGGCGTCACGATGGTCTGAAAAGACAAACTCTACTGGAAATTGTTCCGCTATCACCTGAAAATTTGAGCCATTACCGGAGGCAAAAACCGCTATTTTTTTCATTTGATGATGACACTTTCGTTTTCTTTCTTGACGATACGACCAATTTCATAGACTGGTTCATCCAACAATTCCTTGACACGACTTACATTTTCAGGGCTAACTGCTAGCATAAGTCCCACACCCATATTGAAGATTTCAAACATTTCTTCATGCTTGATTTCACCGTATTTTTCAAGGGCTTTGAAGATTGGCAAGACTGGAACTTTTTCTTCTTCGATTTCTGCTGCTAGGTTTTCCGCAAACATACGAGGGACATTTTCGATAAAGCCACCACCTGTGATGTGGGCAATGCCGTTGACTAACTCTTCCTTGATGAGTGGCAAAACAGCCTTGACATAGATACGAGTCGGCTCAAGAAGAACTTCCTTGAGTTGCTTGCCTTCCAATTCTGGCAAAACTTCCTCACCTGTGTAGTCTGCAAAGACACGACGAACCAGAGAGTAACCATTGGAGTGAATCCCACTTGAAGCAAGTCCGAGAAGAACATCTCCCTCTGCCACTTTTGAACCGTCAATGATTTGAGATTTTTCAGCCACACCGACCGCAAAACCTGCCAAGTCATAGTCATCTGCGCCATACATACCAGGCATCTCAGCTGTTTCCCCACCAATGAGGGCAGCGCCTGCCTGCACACAACCTTCTGCCACACCAGCGACAACTTGTTCTAGCTTAGCTGGTTCATTCTTGCCAGTTGCGACGTAGTCAAGGAAATAGAGGGGCTCCGCACCTGCAGCGATGATATCATTGACACACATGGCCACACAGTCCTGACCGATGGTATCGTGCTTGTCGTACTTGATAGCCAGCATGAGCTTGGTTCCGACACCATCAGTTCCTGAAATCAAGACGGGTTCTTTAACCCCAGTCTTTGAAAGGTCAAACATACCACCAAAGCCACCCAGAGCTCCCATGACACCTGCACGCTCCGTACGAGCCACGTGCTTTTTAATCCTTTCAACAACTTCATAACCCGCTTCAACGTCTACACCAGATTGAGCGTATGCATTTTTATTTGCCATTTTATTTTTCCTTTTCTTTAATGGAGAATCTTCAGTAACTCACTTGTAAAAACTGGTCTTTTCTTCCAAACTTCGACGATAGTCTTCTTCGTAGTCGTAGAGAGGTGTTGGGTAGTCACCGTCAAAGTAAGCGACACAGAGACCGCCATTTGGTGCATCTGTTTCAATCCCAATCGAATCAATCAATCCTTCAACAGAAAGGTAAGTCAGACTGTCCGCACCAATGATTTGGCGAGTTTCTTCAACAGTATGATTGGCCGCAATTAGCTCCTGACGGGTCTGGATATCAATTCCATAGAAACATGGATAAGCTAGCGCTGGACTACCAATGGCAACGTGAACCTCAGTCGCACCCGCTTCTTTCAAGAGCTGAACGATACGACGAGAGGTTGTTCCACGTACAATAGAGTCATCAATCATAACCACACGCTTGCCTTTTACAACGCCTGAAACAGCAGACAGTTTCATCCGCACCCCTTGCTCCCGCAATTCTTGAGTCGGTTGGATAAAGGTCCGTTGCGTGTATTGATTCTTAATAAGACCCATTTCGTTTGGCAAACCAGATTCTTCAGCAAAGCCCATAGCTGCGCTGAGGGAGGAATTTGGCACACCGACCACAATATCCGCCTCATGCTTGAATTCACGCGCTAATTGAGCACCCATACGTTTACGTGCCGTATGGACATTGACACCGTGGATATTAGAATCAGGGCGAGCAAAATAGATATACTCCATAGAACAGATTGCTAGCTGAGTATCATCTGTATAGCTATCATACTGGATTCCCTTGTCATCAATGATCACAATCTCACCTGGCTTCAAATCACGAATCCATTCAGCACCAATGACCTCAAAAGCACAAGTTTCAGAGGAAACCACCACCGCTCCGTTGGCCATTTTCCCGATAGAAAGCGGACGGAAGCCATTAGGGTCAAGGGCAGCAATCAACTTATCCTCAAACAACAAGATATAGGCAAAACCACCTTTAACTAGGCTGAGCGCCTCCTTGATTTTGCCCATCAAGTTCGGATTATGACTGCGACGAATGAGGTGAGCCAAAATTTCCGAATCCGAAGTCGCGCTGAAAATCGCGCCTCTTTGTTCCAGTTCTTTTTTGAGAGAGGCTGCATTGGTCAGATTCCCATTATGAGCCAAGCCAAACTGCATATCGTGAAAACGGAAGAGGAAAGGCTGGATGTTATCTACAGAAGCTTCGCCAGCAGTCGCATAACGCACGTGTCCAATCGCTCCAGTTCCTGTCAATTTATCCAAATTAGCAGGATTTCTGAAGACTTCTGATAGAAGCCCCATATCACGATGACGCTTCAATTGTCCTTGGTCATTGGAGAGGATTCCTGCCCCCTCCTGACCACGGTGCTGAAGGCTGTGGAGTCCAAAATAGGTCAATTTAGCAGCATCTGGATGTCCCCAGATACCGAAAACACCACATTCTTCATTAAGAGATTTTACTTCGTATGTCATTTTATATACCTAATTTTTATTTGTGTAGCACCAAGAGCTAAATCTACATGACTTTTACATTACTGATACTATCTATTAGAAAATCTGTAAGTATTATTTTCCAGTAAAGTATTTAACCGCTGACGCGAACAGGTGCTGGTCTTTATTTCCTGGGATGTTTTGGAAAAGACCGTCTTCATAACGTTCTGAGTGCCCCATCTTACCAATGATTTGACCGTTCTTGCTGGTAATTCCTTCAATGGCATGGACGGAACCATTCGGATTGTACTTAGAATCCATACTTGGTTTGCCGTCAAAGTCAACGTATTGGCTGAAAATTTGTCCATTGTCACGGAGCTCTGCAAATTCTTCAGCCGTCACGACAAATTTCCCTTCACCGTGCGAAACAGGAATGGCGTGGATATCACCCACTTGCACACCAGTCAACCATGGTGAGTTGGTATTGGCAATGCGAGTTTCTACCATCTTGGCCACGTGTTGGTTGGCATCATTGTAGAAGAGAGTTGGGCTAGTACTGGTGGCATCTTCAAAGTTCCCGTATGGAAGAAGGCCTGATTTGACGAGAGCCTGGAATCCATTACAGATACCGATAATCAAGCCACCACGGGCGATAAAGCTATCAATAGCTGCACGCACTTTTTCATTAAGCAGAATATTGACAATAAACTTGGCTGAACCATCTGGCTCGTCCGCAGCTGAGAATCCACCTGCAAAGAAAAGGATATTAGCCTTGCCGATGTTGTCAACCATAGTTTCGACTGACTTGACAATGGCTTCTTCATGCAAGGTCACGAATGGCACCAAGTTAACCTCTGCACCTTCTTTCTCAAAGGCCTTGGCTGAGTCATATTCTGAGTTGGTTCCTGGGAAGACTGGGATATAGACCACAGGTTTTTCAACCTTTTCTTTTGCTTTAATCACAACATCTGATACCACAGCTGGTACTTCAGCAAGTTCTTTAGCTTGAGTAAATTCTGTTGGGTAAACTTCCTCCAATTTCCCTTGGAAGGCACTGTCAAGTTTGTGTCCATCTAGCTTCACACCGTTGACAAGGAGTGTAAAGTCTGCACTTGTTTGTCCAATCTTCTCTACTCCAGCAATTTCTTCAGGTGATGTGAAGACAAATCCGCCCAATTGTGCTGTCAAAGAACTTTCAAGTTCAGACAAGGTCACCTCTGCACCGATATTATTTCCAAAGGTAGCAAGAGCCAAACTTTCAACCACACCGCCGTATTTGACAGCCGATGCAGATGTTACTTTGTGAGCCTTTTGAAGGGCTTCAAATTGAGCGAAGTTAGACTTGATAAGATCGAAGTCAATCTCTTGAGCCAATGCTTGACCTGGGATGTAGTAGATATGTTCACCAGCAACCTTAAATTCTGGAGAAAGCACCTTACGGCTATCTGCCGTCGTTACCCCAAAGGCAACTAAGGTTGGTGGCACAGTCAATTCTTCAAATGTACCAGACATAGAGTCCTTACCACCAATAGATGGTAGACCGAGCTGAATCTGAGCTTCGATAGAACCTAGAAGCGCTGCTACTGGCTGACCAAAACGCTCAGCTTGTTTGTCCATGCGCTCGAAGTACTCTTGGTAAGAGAAACGAGCCTGAGACCAGTTTGCACCAGCAGCAACCAATCGAGCAGTTGCTTCGATCACCGCATAGGCAGCACCGTGGTATGGAGACCATTCAGCTACATATGGATTGAATCCTTGGGCCATGACTGACGCAGTATGGGTCACACCGTGTTGAACTGGTAATTTCTGCACAGATGCCTCAGTTGGTGTGAGTTGGTAACGACCACCAAGTGGGTGATTAACCGTGGAGCGTCCAACAGAGCAATCAAAGATAGTCTGTAATCCTTTTTGACTCGCATGATTCAAATCAGATAAAACCGCAAGTGTATCAACTTCAAGTGTGTTAGCAGATGTTTGACGTTCTTCTGGAAGCTTGACATCCTTGTCCACAACCTTAGCATCGACGACCACACGCACACCATTGGTGTCAAGGAAACGACGCTCCAAGTCCACGATTGTCTCTCCATTCCAGTGCATGACTAGATTTGGTTTTTCAGTTACTGTCGCAACCACGACAGCGTCAATATTTTCTTTATTACATTCTGTAACGAAGGCATCTACGTCTTCTGGACGAACCACGACCGCCATCCGTTCTTGAGATTCAGAGATGGCAATTTCAGTACCATTCAAGCCTTGGTATTTAAGAGGCACCTTGTTGAGGTCGATTTCAAGACCGTCCGCCAATTCACCGATAGCCACACAGACACCACCAGCACCAAAGTCATTGGACTTCTTAATGAGACGAGTGACATCTCCATTACGGAAAAGACGTTGAATCTTACGTTCTTCGATGGCATTCCCTTTTTGAACTTCAGCTCCAGCAGTTTCCACGGACTCAACCGTTTGAACCTTAGAAGAACCTGTCGCACCACCGACACCATCACGTCCAGTCTTACCTCCAAGAAGGATAATGACATCACCAGCTTCCGGTTTTTCACGGACAACATTGCCCTTAGGAGCCGCTCCGACAACAGCACCTAGCTCCATGCGTTTAGCTACAAAGCCTGGGTGGAAGTATTCACGAACGTAGGTTGTTGCAAGTCCAATCTGGTTACCGTATGAAGAATAACCATGAGCAGCTGTTTTAGAAATAACCTGTTGTGGCAATTTCCCAGCACGCGTTTCCGAAATCGGTGCTGTAATATCACCAGCACCCGAGATACGCATAGCTTGATAAACGTAGGAACGACCTGACAATGGATCACGAATGGCTCCACCGATACAGGTAGCAGCCCCACCAAATGGTTCAATCTCAGTTGGGTGGTTGTGAGTTTCATTTTTAAACATGAGGAGCCAAGGTTCCTTGATACCATCAACGTCCACTTCGATTTCTACTGAGCAAGCATTGATTTCGTCTGACACTTCCATATCATCCAAACGTCCATTAGCACGCTCATAACGACCGAAAATAGTTGCCATATCCATCAAGGTTTGCGGTTTTTCAGAACGCCCCAACTCGTCGCGCATAGCGATATATTTATCATAGGTTGACTGCAATTGCTTTTGGAATTTAGAAGCTGAAAAGTCGATGTGTTTCAACTCTGTCTCAAACGTCGTGTGACGGCAGTGGTCAGACCAGTAAGTGTCCAAAACCTTGAGTTCTGTTTCCGTCGGCACGCGCCCGATTGACTTGAAATAGTCTTGGATAAAGAGTAAATCATCCACTTCCATGGCCATCCCTTGCTCGGCCTTGTAGCGAGCAAAGTCTTCTGCTGTATAGCTTTCAAAGAAAGTCAATTTAGGAATGGTCTTGTCTGACTCTGAAAATTCCTGCTTGGCAATCCCTGTCGTGATGTCCTTGAAACGAGAATCAACTGGGTTGAGCAAGTAATTCTTGACTGCTTCCAACTCAGTCGCATCAATATCTTTATTGACTAAGTAAAGTTGTGCTGTATTAACTGTCACATCACTCGAACTTCCTAGTAAAAGCAAGGCTTCCTGTGAAGAAGCCGCACGTTGGTCAAATTGACCAGGCAGGCTTTCAATGGCAAAGAAAGCATAGTTGGCAAGATCCGCCTGCACAGCCGCTTCGTCCAAAACATGGTCTGTCACCTGCTCAGAGAAAATGTGTTTCTCTGCAGGCGCAAACAAGCCCTCTGCCAAATCAAATACATCATACACTTGCACGATGCGAATACTTTTCAAGCTTGAAAGTCCCAAGTTGTGCTGGAGTTCTCTCACCAAACTCTCTGACTTGACCTGAAAATCAGCCTTTTTTTCAACAAAAATACGTTTATCCATCAATTCTTATTCCTTTATTTCAGCTCTTGCAATGTTTCCAAATGACCTTGAGAATCTTGCAAACAGATTATTTCAAACCCTGTAACTTTTCCCAAACAATCTCATAAACATCTGTTAATTCACCTAGTCCTCTACGGAGTGAAAAGGTCTGAGGGACCTTTTCAGCCTGAGTCCTTTTAGTTGAGAGACGAAGGTTTTCCGTTGCAAACAGATTATTTCAAACCTTGCAACTTCTCCCAGACAACTTCATAAACGTCTGTTAGCTCCCCCAATCCTCTACGGAAAACATCCTTATCCATGTGGTTGCCATCCGCATCCCATAAACGGCAGTTATCTGGTGAAAATTCATCTGCTAAGATAATCTTGCCATCCTTATCAAAACCAAACTCTAGCTTAAAGTCAATCAACTTAAGCCCAATCTCAGCAAACCAGACTTTCAAGAGTTCATTGATTCGACGAGTTTCTTCCTTCAAGTAGGAAATCTGCTGGTCATCCGCAATCTGTAGGAATTTCACATGTTCGTCATTGATAAACGGGTCATCCAAATCATCATTTTTGTAGTAAAATTCGACAATCGGAGTCTCAAATGCAATACCTTCGTCTACGCCAAAACGTTTTGAAAAGGAACCAGCTGTATAGTTGCGAAGCACGACTTCCAGAGGAATAATCTTAACCTTTTTATTGAGTTGTTCCGTGTCTGAAAGTTTCTCCACAAAGTGAGTCGCCACACCAGCCGCATTTAATTTCTCAAAAATAAAAGATGAAATCTGATTATTCAACACTCCCTTACCTGCAATCTGCTCCTTCTTAACACCATTGAAAGCAGTCGCCTGGTCCTTGTAAGTTGAAATAATAAGATTTTCATCCTCAGTTGTATAGATATCTTTAGCTTTTCCCGAATAGATCAATTGTTTTGACATTTTAAAGTTCGCCTTTCGTATTACTTGAGCACATTCTACCATAAAAAACCTAAAATTACAAGAATTTAACCGAATAAATAACGTAGTGTCCTCAAAAATCATACAGAAAAAACTGCAAGAAAAAGATTTCTCACAGTTTTAAAATAATTTAACGCTAAAAAAACGAACATTACTCTTTGTTCAAAAATTGATCTAAATAATAACGTAGGTAACTTTTCTTGCCCGTAATCATCTGCAGGCGACCTTCCACCCCGTACCGAAGTTTTTCAGCCTGCTCCGAAGTTAGATTAGTCTCCGCCTCGATTTTAAAGAAATTCCCTTTTTCAGTCTTAGTAGCTGTCGCATCAATACTTGTAATAGTAGAATCTAGGAAAAGTTGATTCTTGGCATCATGAGTCGTCGTATAGCGAACAGAATCACCTACCTTGATCCTTGCTACATCCTTTGAACTAAGATAAGCTGTTAGTTTGGCTTTGCCTTCTCTTTCCAAAGATGGATAGAGTTGAGCTAGTAGAGCCCCCTCTGCTACCATGGTAGAATCACTGGTCTCAGGATTAAGATGAAGCACCCCATCCTCACTCGCCGTAATTTTCCCCTTGTCTAAAAGATTTCCCTGTACCTTCTTACCTGACTCCACCTCCAAGATTTTCTGGTCTAGAAGGGTCAATTCCTGACCAACCTTTGCCAAGTGTTGGGATTTGAGAGACTCCAATTGACTGCTTAAACCAGACGCATAGGCTTGCTGGGTACCTGAACCCGCATACTGGACACGGTAAGTAGCAAGACTAGATTCTAACTGAGAAAGCTGCGCTTCAACCTGCGCAACTGCTTGGGCCTTAGCTTGCGGATTTTCCTCAACCTGAGACTTATAGGACTGGTAGAGAGAGTAGGCTAGATTCTGACTGGCCAAGGAAGCACCTGTTTCAATAGCTGACTTAGCTGTCTGGTAATCGCGAATTTTAGCCTCTGTTTGGCTGATGAGGTTGCCGATTTCGGCTTGGGTTTGGCTAGCTGCTGCATTCTGGGACGCGATGGTCTCATTTTGTTGCGATGTACTAGCCCTAAGACTACCTGCTTGGCTGATGTAGTCACGAAAGGTGGCTTGGTAGCCAAACTTATCCTCCTCTGGAAAGTAATCAGTCCCTTCTTGCAGGCTCTTTTGCAAATATTCCAATTGCTTTTTTTGATCCTTGAGCATGTCCAACTGACTAGCATAGGCCTCCGCTTGGACACCCTCTGCCCCTTCTTGATATTGAACCAGAAGCTCCCCCTTCTTAACCAGCTTATTTTCTTCCAAATGATTGATAAGAATGCGATTGTTGCTAGTAGACTGGATACTTGCAAGAATACGACTAGGCTCGACAGTCGCTCTTGTAGACAAACTCATCTCCTTCTCTGCAAATGTTGCAAATCCAAGTAAAAACAAAAGCAGAAGGGACATGGGTACAATCACCCGACTGGAAAAATTATGATAACGACGATTATAAAACTCCGCACTTTCTAAAAATTCTGGTTTCATCCTCTCCTCTTTCTAGCTATTGACCAAATGGGCGTAAAAGCCACCATGTGCAAGCAAATCAGCATGCTTTCCTTCTTCAACAATCTTGCCCTGATCCAAGACAACAACCTTCTCTGTCCGCTCAGCAATAGTCAAGCGGTGGGCGATGAAAATCAAGGTCTTGTCTAAAGCCATGAGATTATCGACAATCCGCTTCTCTGTCAAAATATCCAAACTGCTGGTCGCCTCATCCAAAATCAAGACCGGCGCATCTGTCAAGAGAGCACGCGCCAGAGCGATTCTCTGACGTTGACCACCTGAAATCCCTGCCCCATCCGAAGTCAATTCTGTCTGGTAATTCAGTGGCATACGCTCGATATCCTCCCGAATCTCTGCCAACTCGACCGCCCGCAAGATATCCTCTTGAGTCGTTCCCTCCTTTGCTCCCAAAAGAAGATTCTCCAAAATCGTTCCGTTAAAGACATAGGGCTGTTGAGGAAGATAGTTGATATACTGGCGCAAGGCCTTTTTATCAATCTGATTGAGATTGACACCACCCAGACTAATCTCTCCCTGACTTGGATCATAAAAATTAACCATCATCTTGGCCAAGGTCGTCTTACCTGACCCTGAAATTCCCACAAAAGCCACTTTAGAACCTTGGGGAATAGTCAAATTGATATCCGACAAGACATCTCGACCATAGCCATACTTGTAATGAACCTGCTTGAAGGCCATATCTCCCTTCATCAAGCTCAAGTCCTCGACCGTTTTCTTCTCCTCAAACTCAGAAGCTACCAGATAAACTTCATTTAGACGGTTATTGGCAACCTGCGCTGTCTGAAGCTTGGTTTGCAGGTTGATGATATTTTCCAAAGGATTAGTAAAGTAAACCAGCAAGGTATTATAGGTAATCAACTGCCCCAAACTCATCTTGCCATCCATAACCAGAACAGCCCCCATCCAGAGAATGCCGACATTGAGTAAGAGATGGGCAACTTTTTTCAGAGCCTTTTGCTGACTCTCTGCCCGACTATAGGTGAAGGATTTTTTCAGATAGTCCACAAATTCCTTGTCAATCTTTTGGTAACGCTGACTTTCACTGGTCAAGGACTTGATAGTCTCAATACCGTTGATATCCTCAATGATAGAAGAAGACAGAACCGCATTGGCTTCCATGGTATCCCGATTCATCTTTTCAAACGGCCTCATAAAAGCAAAGATAATCACTGTATAGATAGGAAGTGCCAATAAGGTCATGAAAAAGAGATTGGTATTTTGCGAAAATAAAACAAGGGAAATAATGACAACCGTTGACACATCTAGGAAAATCGAAAGAATGGTCGAAGCCAGCGCATCGATGATACTATTAGCATCCGTGAAACGAGACACGATTTCCCCTGTCCGACGTGTCGCAAAAAAGGACATAGGTAGGTGAAAAACATGCTTGATATAGGACAAAATTACGTCAATCGACAAGCGTTGCCCCAAAACAAGTAAGAGATACTCCTGAGCGTAAGACAAGACCTGCTGGAGAATATAGACGATAACCAGCCCAATAGAAATGATCCCCAGCGTCGAACGCATCTGATCTGGCACATAGGTATCAATGATAGACTGCAGATAATAAGAACCCACAATATTAATCAAGGTTACCAAGAGTGTCGCCAAAACGATATTAGCAATCAAGCCACGCTGCTTCACTAATATAGGAATAAAAGAGAGCAGACTATTCTTTTGATCCTTATGAGGCTTGTAGTCTGGACTAGGTGCCATAAAAAGCGTCACTCCTGTCCATTCTTCCGCAAAACGCTCACGTGGCAGTTTGGTCAATTTCACCCCAGGATCTGGGTCGGCAATATGAATGCTATCCTTATCCTGCCCAGTCACCACATAGTAGTGGAGCAATTTTCCTTCCTTAAGAACATGAGTAACAAAAGGAAAAGTCAAATCTGGCAAGTCAAAGAGCGTCATATCCGCCTTAATGGCCCGCGTCTCAAAGCCAATCTCCTCTGCCACCTTGACCAATCCCAAAGCCGTCGTCCCATCCATAGTCGTCTTGGCCAATTCTCGCAAGTGAGCCAAAGAATAATAGCTACCATAGTAGCCAAAAACCATAGCCAATGAAGCTACACCGCAGTCCATCTGATCCACCTGCGGACGATAGTGACGTTTCCCAAATTTCATATTCATCTCCTTTTTCCTAATACTCAATGAAAATCAAAGAGCAAACTAGGAAACTAGCCGCAGGCTGCTCAAAACACTGTTTTGAGGTTGTAGATAGGACTGACGAAGTTAGTCACATATATACGGCAAGACGACGTTGACGTGGTTTGAATTTGATTTTCGAAGAGTATAAACTCATCTGATAACAACTATCTTACCCCAATCCCCAAACAAAAACTGAACTTCCTTCCCAAATGCGCCTATCTACCTCCCAAATGCACTTTTTGGATAAAAAAATAGGCAGAACAAACGTCATGCCTACTAAAAATATGGTATGAAAGGAAATTGATGTTTTACTGTCACCCTAGGCAAGCTTGGAACAAATAAATCATTGATAGTAACATTTATGACATCCTATTTATTACTTCAATTACTAATGTCCCTGCTATTTCTAAGCCACCTCTGGTACGATCTATTCATGGTCAGAATAGATAACACCGTTCTAAATTACGATTCATAGTTTTTCTTACATTCTTTAATAAAATATGTATCAAATTGTTAAAATTAACGTCTGCTTCCTAGATGACGACCGTACATATAGGTAACAACTCCTAAAACACCCCAAGCGATAGCTGTAGAAGTAGTAATAATAAGTCCACCCTCGGTACTAGCCAAATCTGCTTCTGCCATGATCTCAAATTTTTCTTCTAATTTTTTCATATCCCACCTACTCCTTTAAATATATTAACCAAACGTACGAGATAACCAATAACCAGCTACCCCAGCTCCACCTGCAGCAAGTAATGAGCCTCCGATAACAATCAATAAACCCACTCCGCCTTGTACTTGCTCTAATTCATTTTGCTTTACGATTTCAAATTGATTCAAATTTTGCATGATATACTCCTTTTTAAATAATACTAGCTAATCCAATAGCTACTCCTACTAATAAACCCACTATTCCTGAGGCTGATATAATAACAGCCGCAAATTCGTTTGAAAACTTCATTGATTCTCTCATTATCTCTTGTTTCGACTAATTCCAATAGCTACTCCTGCACTTAAACCGGCAAATGCTGAACCTGCAATAATACTAGCTGCTACTGCAATCGGAATAATTCCCCCATCTACATTCATCAACTCTTCTTCTGTAAGAGCTACAAAGTTCTGTTCCATTTTGTCAAAATTTGTCATCTTTTTCTCCTCTTATTCTATTTTTTCTAAATCTTATCCTCTAAAAAATGGAGTTCCAATAAATACACTACGTAACAATAGACCTGTAATTAAACCCCGTTGATAACTTTCCTTGCTACCACCCACCAGCAAGGCTAAGTCGCTTTCCTTTAATACTTCAATAGTACACTTATCATTCATTTCATTCATCGCTTATTCCCTAAAAACCTAAACCTCTACGAAATCCAACGTACCAATCTGCAAGTGTCTTCGTCCAATTTTCTCCACCTTGAATATCGGTCAATTCTTCCGAAGTCAGCTCAACAAATCCATAATAATGTTCTTTCATTATTTTATTCCTTTCTTTTTTCCCTCTCACTTATCTATTCGAAAAACAATCCGAAAATGAACAACTAAATTAAATTTTATTTAAAAAATAATTTAATGAACCACGGATACAAGATTGGTAGATACATAAACCAGGCTCCTTTCCTTTTCCTCTTACTTATCTATTCGAAAAAGAATTCGAAAACGTACAACCAAATTAAATTTTATTTGAAAAATAATTTAGTAAACCATGGATAGAAAATTGGTAGATACATGAATTAGGCTCCTTTCTTTTTCCTCTTACTTATCTATTCGAAAAAAATTTCGAAAACGTACAACTAAATTAAATTTATTTAAAAAATAATTTAGTAAACCATGGATAGAAAATTGGTAGATACATAAACCAGACTCCTTCCTTTTCCTCTTACTTATCTATTCGAAAAAGAAGTCAAAAAAATAAGAATATCAGAAAATTTTCCGACATTCTTATTGATAAACTCATTCAAGTCTAACAGATATTAGACATTGAGATGTTTTTTAAGGGTTCTTCTGGCTGTCCGTGATACGGGAAAATGCAAGCCTTCTAACAAGGTCACTTCTGTGGCAGTCATCTCTTCAATTGCCTGTAAACTGACTAAAGTATTGCGATTGGCAGAGACAAAGTAATCTTTTTCAGCCTTGGCAGCGATATCCTTGAGACTGCCATAAATGGTCTTGATAGAGTGATTGGCATAATAGACCTTGATACGATGGGATTCCACTGAGGTTTCAAAGGCTAAAATCTCATGGTAGGGCAGAGTAAAGCCCCGTCTTCCCTCAAAACTATAGGTGAAGAGACGCATATTTTCCCTCTTGTCCACTGCCAGTACATAGTCCAGACAGCGCTCCAACTGATGACGGTAATCTTCCTCTGGCTGATCCTTGGAAATAAAATCCAAGGCAGACAAGTGATAGCGAAAAGCTAGAGGCAAGGCCTCCGAGTGCGTGGACACAAAGACAATGCTTGTAAAAGGATCCCGCTCCCGAACCTGTTGAGCAACCTGAAAGCCC
Source organism: Streptococcus sp. KHUD_011 (assembly GCF_046352925.1). Taxonomy (GTDB): domain Bacteria; phylum Bacillota; class Bacilli; order Lactobacillales; family Streptococcaceae; genus Streptococcus. The sequence goes on from NZ_CP157578.1 coordinate 1,898,494, forward strand.
CGTTCACGCTCTCCATCAATCTCTAAATCCAATAAATAGAGCTGGTAATGGTCAAAATACTGAGAATACTTTTCAACGTCTCCATAGTTTTTGGCAATATCAATTTCCAATCTCAAATTGCGAGAGCGACCGATATCTAGCAAAGTCTGCTCTATACGCCCCTGCTGGACTCTATCATCTTCCAAAACTAAAATTCTCATTCCTCTCCCCCTCGTTTCTCATCCTTAAATGGCAATTCTAAATCTTGTCTAAAGGTCGTTTCTCCTAGCTGGGTATCTAAGTTCAAATCATAATGAAAAACCATATCCTCCAAGGTTGCTAAGCCCAGTCCACTATGGTTACCCTTGGTAGAGTAACCCTTTTGACTGAGAATGCTGGGATTCAGTTCTTCTTTCTTACGAGTGTTTTCAATGATAAAACGGACACTCCTATCACCTGCCAACAAAGCAACCCGAATCTGCGGATTTTCCGCCTCATTCGCTGCTTCTAAAGCATTTGTCGTGAGGATAGAGAGGATACGGATAGCCTCCAACATCGGCAATGCCAGCTCTTCTACGACCCCCACCGTCTCCAAACTAAAATGAATTCCCTGATTATCTGCCACAATCATGGCTTTTGCCAAGGTATTACGAATGGCTATATCATGAATATTGTGAAGATTAAAGGCTGTGTAGTCCGCCTTCCTCAGCTTTTCATTGGTCTTTAGAAAGACATCTTGATAAATGGTAGAAACTTCAGTCATATCTTGATTCGCTATGGCAGGCTCCATACTGGCGACAATTCCCGCAAAATCATGACGGAAACCTCGAACCTCATCATAGAGATGACCTAGCTTGTCCACCATCCCTTGCAAGGAACGATTTTCATCTTCCTGTCTCTTAATGGTTTGCTCATCACGATAAACCTGCTCCAAATGCTTGATATAAAAGAGCCAAGAGAAAAAGAGAATGAAAATCAGAAGAGAAATGGTCGTGTCAAATCGAACGTAGAAAGAACTATTTCTATTGGTCATAAACGAAGAGAATATCCTAAACACAGTCAGAGGTAGGATAATGAAAAAACTCTTACGATAGTGGGTTTTGAAAGCATCTGAAAAAAATAAATCCAAATCCAAAGACCAGCGCTTCATCATAACTACTGTTAGTACGATAGCTAATAGGGAAAAAGAAGAGTTAACAATCCCATTTCCTACTTCTGATAGCATATCTATATCTAGCATCCGAATATAGAACAATACCAATAAATAACGAATACTCTGATAAAAACTAAAAAGATAGAGCGAAAGAAATAAAGACTCCCCCTTTTTCTTCCCTTTCATATAGAAAATAAGGTAAAAAAAGATTAAAACTTCCAAATACATAATTTCAAAAAAAGTTTTACCAGCTATTGCTTGCATCATTAGTAAATAGACTATGTATCTCTTTTTACGAAATTCCGGTGTAATTTGGTAACCTAGATAGATTGGAGGAATTATAATGGAGACTATCAACAATAAAGCAAATAGAGTTTCCTTAATAAAAGTCAAAATCATACTATCCAATCACGCTCTCCATCAATCTCTAAATCCAATAAATAGAGTTGGTAATGGTCAAAATACTGAGAATACTTTTCAACATCTCCATAGTTTTTGGCAATATCAATTTCCAATCTCAAATTGCGAGAGCGACCAATATCTAGTAAAGTCTGCTCTATCCGTCCCTGCTGGACTCTATCGTCTTCCAAAACTAAAATTCTCATTCCTCTCCCCCTCGTTTCTCACCCCTTAAATGGTAATTCTAAATCTTGTCTAAAAGTCGTCTCTCCTAGCTGAGTATCTAAGTTTAAATCATAATTAAAAACCATATCCTCCAAGGTTGCCAAGCCCAGTCCACTGTGGTTTCCCTTGGTAGAGTAACCCTTTTGACTGAGAATGCTGGGATTCAGTTCTTCTTTCTTACGAGTGTTTTCAATGATAAAACGGACACTCCTATCACCTGCCAACAAAGCAACCCGAATCTGCGGATTTTCAGCCTCACTGGCTGCCTCTAAGGCATTTGTCGTGAGGATAGAGAGGATACGGATAGCCTCCAACATCGGCAATGCTAGTTCTTCTACGACTCCCACCGTCTCCAAACTAAAATGAATTCCCTGCTTATCTGCCACAATCATGGCTTTTGCCAAGGTATTACGAATGGCTATGTCATGGATATTATGAAGATTAAAAGCCGTGTAATCTGCCTTCCTCAGCTTTTCATTGGTCTTTAGAAAGACATCTTGATAAATGGTAGAAACTTCTGCCATGTCTTGATTAGCTATAGCAGGCTCCATACTGGCGACAATTCCCGCAAAATCATGACGGAAACCTCGAACCTCATCATAGAGATGACCCAACTTGTCCACCATCCCTTGCAAGGAACGATTTTCATCTTCCTGTCTCTGAATGGTCTGCTCATCACGATAAACCTGCTCCAAATGCTTGATGTAAAAGAGCCAAGAGAAAAAGAGAATGAAAATCAAGAGAGAAATGGTCGTGTCAAAACGAACGTAGAAAGGATTACATCCCCCAGACATAATGGATGAAAAAAGTCTGAAACCAAACAATAAGGATAAAATCCACATACTTTTCATCACTAACGATTGAAATTTATCTAAAAATAATATATTGAAATCAATTCCCCATCGTCTTAAAATGACAACAGACAAAAACAACGAAATCAAACTAAATACAGAATTAAATCCACTATGCAAAAAATCAGATAGTTCAGAGTAGTCAAATATCAATCGTATTATAAATGTCAAAACCAAATATCGAATACTTTGATAAAACACAAATAGATAAAGTGCAAGAAAGAGAGCTTCTTTCTTCTTTTTCTTTAACACAATCCAAAATATTATATAAAAGAATAATAAATTGGCAACATGCGAGAAACTCGGAAAAACGAAGGTAGTAAATAGCTTCAAAACTACCAAAAGAAATATAGAACGTTTGTCATAAAATGCTTTAGAGAGTTGACTACCTAAATAAATCGGAGGAGCTAAAATATTGATTAAAATCAATATAAACAATAAAAATTCAAGTAAAATAATCATAAATCCGTTTAATTAACCCATTAGTAGCAAAACACTAGCTTTGCTTTGGGAATAGATATCACCAACTGTAAATATCTTCAAATTGTTCCAATTCTACAAATGTATTTTTCATTTTCATGACAAACTCCTTTTCATAATTTTATATCCTCTCTATCCCCTTATAAATCCACAAAAGGCTTTAGTTTCTTTTAAAATATAAGAAATCTAAAGCCTCTTGAAAATGATTTGCACGTTTTAATTTTATATTCGTTGTGAAGATTGCTTATCTATTTATTTTACCACAAGAACCTTGTAATATTCATACTTATTTGGCTGTGTAATTTTAATTTTTTGACCATAGAAACCATCGATTTCTTTGTCAAAATAATCTGAAAATCTTGATGGCAAGCGTTTCATCTTAAGAACCTCACCAGATTGGTCTGCATATACAAGGAAATGATAGTGGGTTGTAGCCATACCATCATCAATCAGTACAAAGTAACCTGTTTTGAGCTTACCTTGTCCATTATCTAAATAGTATAGTTTATTGTTATTGATTGTGAAGTTATCAAATCGAAGTCGTACACCTGGGTCTTCTAGATAAAGATCATTGCCAACTTTTTTGATTTCTGATCTAGTTGTCATCTCTGGAAGTGGTAATACTCTACGACCATCTGCTCCAAAGTAATATCGACCTGGTAGATTTTGGAAATTACGAATAACTGCCTTAGGATCAATTTCTTGTCCTTCTTCTTTATTATCTACTAAAGCTAAGGTTGTATTTGCAACCTCATCCCCATATTTGTCGGAAAACTTCTTGAACTCAGGTTTAATATACCAAGTGTTTTTATCCACGATAACATCAGTAAAGTTATTTCCGTCAAATTTTGCTTTAATCAGATATTCATATCCATCGCCTAAACGAACAATGTCACCATGTTTATAAGGGCTATTTTGTAAAGTGAACATATGCCCATCCTTGCTGAGAATATAGCCTGTGCCATCACTAGAATTTACAACTCTATCAGAGGCCATTGCACCTGATTGTTCAAAATAATACCAATTACCATCTATGAACACCCAACCTGTCATCATAGAACCACTAAAATGAAGATAGTACCAAGTAGACCCTTCTTTGTACCAACCTGTACGCATGGCGCCACTATCTGCTAGTGAATACCAGGTATTGCCATCTTTGAGCCAGCCTGTCTGCATTTTACCAGAACCGTCAAAATGGTACCAAGAACCAGCATTTTGCACCCATTTATTTTTAGCTAAGCTTCCATCTTGAGAAAGATTCCAGTCAGCGCCATTTTTAACCCAAGTATCTGCAGCCTGTGCTTGGTTGATAGATAAAAGTAGACCAGCACCTACAAGCAGACCAAGAGTGAGTAGTTTAGATTTTTTCATAGCCATTTCCTCCTATTCTATAGCGAAATGAACATGACTTACTAGTATACAAAGCTGTTCGCTTTTTCGTTTTACTATGTGAAATAGTTTATTTCACAACAGAAACATTTCCTGTCTTACTATCGATTTTAACAGTTTGACCGTAGAAACCGTCAATTTCTTTATTAAGATAATCTGAAATTCCTGTTGGCAATCGTTTCATTTTAAGAATTTCACCAGATTGGTCTGCATAAACAAGAATATGATAGTGATGATAGCTTGGTCTATCATCAATCAATGCTAGATAGCCTGTTTTTAGTTTGCCATTATCACCATCTAAATAGTATAGTTTATTATTATTGATTGTGAAGCTGGTAGCTCCAAGAAAAAGTCGTGCACCTGGATTTTCTAGATAGACATCATTTCCAACTTTTTTAATCTCTGAATAGGTGGTCATTTCTGGTAAATTTGTTACGCGACGACCATCTGCCCCAAAGTAATACCTGTTTGGTAAGTTTTGGAAATTTTTCACGACAGCTTTAGGATTAATTTCTTGTCCTTCTTCCGTATTATCTACTAAAGCCAACATCGTATTGGAAACTTTATCTCCATATTTATCAGAAAACTTCTTAAATTCAGGTTTTATGTACCAAGCATTTTTTTCAACAATGACTCCATCTTTTGTATAAATAAGATGATAATCATACCCGTCAGATAAAGTAACAATATTTGTGATAATTGTATCATCCGCTTGAGATTGTTCAACCTGACTTGGGAGTTTGGTTAACAGATATCCATCCTTACCAATGACATAACTTTCCTCATCGCTTGCTGGAACAGCTCTATCTGCTACCATAGCACCTGATTTTTCAAAGTAAGACCATTGACCATTGGCAGTTGCCCATCCTGTTGCCATAGCGCCACTGCCTTTTAGGTAGTACCAAGTAGCCCCTTCTTTGTACCAACCAGTACGCATAGCACCACTATTTGCGAGTGAGTACCATGTACTACCTTCTTTGTACCAGCCAGTGCGCATAGCACCACTATCTGCTAGTGAGTACCAAGTATTGCCGTCTTTGAGCCAGCCTGTCTGCATTTTACCAGAACCGTCAAAGTGGTACCAAGAGCCAGCATTTTGCACCCATTTGTTTTTAGCGAGACTGCCATCTTGTGAAAGATTCCAGTCAGCGCCATTTTTAACCCAAGTATCTGCAGCCTGTGCTTGATTGATAGACAAAAGCAGACCAGCACCTGCAAGCAAACCAAGTGTAAGTAGTTTAGATTTTTTCATAGCCGTTTCCTCCTAAAATAGATAAATCCAAAGTAAGAAAATCAAATAGAAACGAAGTCAAAATAGATGTCAGGTTCATGAATCTGAACCACAAGAACTCCTAAAATTTCCAAGAACATAAGATAGAGACTAGTTTATCAAAAGTACATAGCCATCACCTTCCCCTAACTATAAAATAAATCCTTTTTTATATCTACATTATAGTCCTGTAAAAAAGGAAAGTCAATTAAAATTGTGACTATATTAACAATTTCATTCTAGCAGAAACTCATTGATATTTTCATTTTATCTTTATTTCTTATTTCCTTTTTGGAGATTGATTTTTCTGACTACATTATATCCTTTATTTGTTTTCATATCTCTCCTGTCCCTAGAAAGACTAAATCTGTTCCTAAACGGTCATTTGAACCAAAGAAAAATTCCAAAGCAAATGCCTTGGAACTTCTTATATTTATTTTGCTTGAATGATTTTAACCACATCGCCTACACTTTGCAGTTGGTCAATTTCCTCATCACTGATTTCGATGCTAAATTCATCTTCCAGTGTCAAAATAAACTCCATCAAGTCAACTGAGTCAGCATCCAAATCGTCTTTCAGACTCAAGGATTCTGTCACGACAAAGTCCTCTCCCTGTCGCTCTTGGATAATAGTCACAATACGGTCAAAAATTTCTTTTTCTGTCATCTCTTTTATTCTCCTGAAAATTCACGCGCAGTCTGGGCAACTACGTCTGTTTCTAGCATGGTACGAATCTGGCGGATTGTACTATAAACAGCCTTGGCATCACTTGAGCCATGAGTCTTAACAACCGGTGCCTTAACACCAAACAAGACCGCTCCACCAACATCTGAGTAGTTGAGCTGTTTTTTCAAACCTCTGAGGCTATCCTTGAGAAGGAGTGCGCCTAGTTTCGCTCGAAGACCACCACCTGTAATAGCTGTCTTGAGCAAGCCCATGATTCCCATGGCTGTCCCTTCAATGGATTTGAGCACAGCGTTTCCCGTGAAACCATCTGCCACAACAACATCTGCAACGCCATTCATCAAATCACGCGCTTCCACGTTTCCGATAAAGTTTAAACTTTCATCAGCCGCCAGTAATTCATAGGTTTCCTTACGAAGCGGGTCGCCCTTACTATTCTCTGTTCCGTTATTGAGCAAGCCAACGCGTGGTTGCGCAATTCCACGGACATTTTTGGCATAGAAGGAACCTAGAACCGCATATTGATGGAGGTGCTGGGCTGTATTCTCCGCATTGGCACCGAGGTCTAGCATGTCAAAACCTTTTCCATCTACAGTCGGCAAGGTCGACATAAGGCCTGGTCGGTCAATGTTCTTGATACGACCCACGATGAAAAATCCTGCTGCTAGTAAAGCACCTGTATTCCCAGCCGAAAGAACAGCGTCTGCTTCACCCTCTTTGACAGCCTTGGCTGCCAATACCATACTGGCATTTTTCTTCTTCCGAATAGCTCTAGTAGGTTCATCGTCTGAATCAATCTTTTCATCTGTATGGATAATGCTAACACGCTCTGTCGCTGTCAGATATTGCTTGATTTTGCTTTCATCTCCGTAGAGTTGAACCTCAATATCTGAAAAGTCAGCCAGGGCTTGATTGACACCCTCAACGATGGCCTGAGGTGCATAATCTCCCCCCATGGCATCTACTGCGATTTTTTTCATTTGTTTTCCTCTTTTAGTAATTGACCCCAGTCTGCTAGGGAATCAATAAATTTCTTTGATTTTAGGTGAATCCCAACGTACTCTTCGTAGAGTTGATCCATAAACTTTCGCAAGTCTTGCTTGATTTCAGGCTTAAGCGAAATGGTCTCCAAGGTCTCAAAATCAATGGCTTGAAATTGATTAAGCAGATAAGGTATATTGGGATTTAGATGGCAACGTCTCTCATCCTCATGATAATGCTCTGGACAAAGGCAGGCTCCATATTTGAAAGAAAAGTCAAAAGCCTGACCAACCCGATGACAAAAGACACACTCATTAAAATTGAGGCTGATTCCAAATCGAGTCAAGATTTGAATTTCAAAAATATTGGTCAAAACCTGATAATCCAAGCCAGCTTCCATCAACTCCAAAGTCTTTTGCAAAAAAGCAAATAAGGGAGCATCCTGCTGATTGTCCTGCAAACTCGCATCTGCAAGAGCTGCTACATAGGTCGCATAGGCCATGACAAAGAGATCACTATTAATCTTAGGAAAGGTCATCACCTCATGATAGTCCTCGATGTAGCTGAGTCCGTCATCATTAATTCGCAAGAGAAATCGTGCCAACACCAAGGGCTGAATAACAGGAGCTAGCTTAGACTGACCAGCGTGTTTGACGAAAAACATGCGCTTGCCAGCCTGCTCTGTAAAAATCTTGACTAGCTTGTCATCCTCACGAAAATTGCGATTGTAGAGCACCAAGCCTTGACTCGTGATAGACTGAATCATGCTTCTCTCATGTACTCCTCAAGTCGTTTCATGGCTTCTTTGATCGTCTCCATGCTGGCTGCATAAGATAGGCGAACATATCCTTCCCCGTAACGTCCAAAGGCTGCACCAGGGATAAAGGCAACAGCCTTCTTCTGGGCAAAATCCTTCAGAAAAGCAAAGGAATCTTGATTGTAGCCCGCTGGAATCTTAGCAAAGATATAGAAGGCACCGTCTGGTTTGATAATCTCAAAACCAAGAGCAGTCATTTTCTCGATAATATAATCCCGACGCTGGATGTATTCCTTCTTCATAGGCTCCGCATCGTTTTTACCAGCCGTCAAGGCTTCTACCGCAGCATGTTGAGCCATGGTATTTGCGGCAGTCACCAAGTACTGGTGACTCTTGATTAACTGGGCTGTGAAGGCCGCAGGAGCGAAAATCAGCCCCAAACGCCAACCGGTCATAGCATGCGATTTAGACAAACCATTGATAATAATAGCCTGATCTCTCAACATGGTTCCTAGAGACACATGGGCTTCCTCTGTGTAGGTCAATTCTGAGTAAACCTCATCACAGACAACAAAAATCTCATACTTGCGTAAAACAGCTGCCAAGGCCTCCAACTGCTCCCGACTGTAGGTAATTCCTGTCGGATTAGCTGGATAGTTAAGAATAACCGCCTTGAGCTTATCACCCTGCTCCAAAATGGCCTTCTCCAACATCTCAGGAGTCAAGACAAACCCATTTTCAGTTGTGTCAATCTCGACAATCTCTGCCCCAACTAGATTGACAATTGGCTCATAACCCGGATAAGCAGGAGCTGGCAAGAGCACCTTATCTCCCTCTTCCAAAATAGCTGTCAAAGTAGCAGATAAAGCCTCTGTCGCCCCAATTGTAACTAAAATTTCATGCTCAGGAGCATAGTCCAGTTGGTACTTTTCCTTAACAAAGTTACTGGCTGCCTGACGTAGAGTCAGCAGGCCACTCATCCCTGTATAGTAGGATTGGTTCTGATCAATCGCTCGCTTGGCCGCCTCCTTGACATGGTCTGGCGTTGTAAAATCAGGTTCCCCCAAGGTCAAACGCAAAACCCCAGGAATCTCCGAAATAGCCTGGTCAAACTGACGAATCAACGAAACTTGAATCTTATCTAACTGTTTATTAAAGCGCTTAGTTAAGTCCATAGATACCTCCTACTTTCAAAACGTATCTCTATTATACTACAAAAGCCCCCCGACCGCAAAAATACATTAGAGAATAGCTTTCCACTTTCTATTTTACTTTTCCTGTTTACAGGTCTATAATGGTAACAGATTCTATTTGGAGGTTTTTATGTCATTTCTATCAAAAAATGGAGCAGGCATCTTGGCCTGCCTTCTGATTTCACTACTTGCTTGGTATCTAGGCGGATTCTTCCCTGTTATTGGCGCGCCTGTCTTTGCAATTTTCATAGGCATGCTTCTCCATCCCTTTCTCTCGCCTTATAAACAACTGGATGCTGGATTGACCTTTAGTTCCAAAAAATTGCTCCAGTATGCCGTTATCTTGCTTGGTTTTGGTCTCAATATCTCGCAGGTCTTTGCAGTTGGGCAATCTTCACTCCCTGTCATCCTGTCCACCATCTCAATAGCCTTGATTGTTGCCTACCTCTTCCAACGCTTCTTTGCCCTGGACACAAAACTGGCTACCTTGATTGGAGTGGGTTCTTCTATCTGTGGTGGTTCTGCCATTGCGGCGACAGCACCCGTTATTCATGCCAAGGAAAAGGAAGTAGCCCAAGCCATCTCTGTTATCTTTTTCTTCAATGTCTTGGCTGCTCTCATCTTTCCAACCCTAGGTACTTGGCTTCACTTATCTAATGAAGGATTTGCCCTCTTTGCAGGAACAGCTGTCAATGACACTTCCTCTGTAACCGCCACAGCTAGTGCCTGGGACAGTCTCTACCAGACCAATACCCTCGAATCCGCAACCATTGTCAAACTCACACGAACCCTGGCTATCATCCCCATCACTCTCTTTCTCTCCTACTGGCAAAGTCGCGAGCAAAAAAATAAGCAAGGTTTGCAACTGAAAAAAGTCTTCCCACTTTTTATCCTGTACTTTATCCTCGCATCTCTCCTAACCACCCTCCTGACCTCTCTCGGTGTAACTAGTAGCTTCTTTACCCCTCTCAAACAACTCTCCAAATTCCTCATTATCATGGCCATGAGTGCTATCGGTCTCAAAACCAATCTGGTAGCTATGGTCAAATCCAGCGGAAAATCCATTGTTCTCGGAGCCATTTGCTGGATTGCCATCATCCTCACCAGTCTTGGGATGCAGACCCTTATCGGCATTTTCTAATACTCTTCGAAAATCTCTTTAAACCACGTCAACGTCGCCTTGCCGTAGGTATGGTTACTGACTTCGTCAGTTCTATCCACAACCGCAAAACTGTGTTCTGAGCAACCTGCGCTAGTTTCCTAGTTTGCTCTTTGATTTTCATTGAGTATAACACAAAAGGTAGCCCACCAGCTACCTTTTTCTTATGCTTCCTCAATCAAGCGTGTATGTTCTCTCTTAATACAACGATTCATCACGATATCATCACATCCACCAGCACGCAAGATAGCTTCCGCTTCTAGACTTTCAAGTCCTAGCTGTGCCCAAAAAATCTTAGCATCAGCTTTGAGAAAATCACGCGCCACATCAGGCAAAAACTCGCTGCGACGGTAAACATTGACAATATCTACAGGAAAAGGAATCTCTGCTAGGCTAGCATAAGCCTTTTCACCCAAGATTTCGCCACCTGCCGCCTTGGGATTGACTGGGATGATTTTATAACCCCGAGCCTGCATTTCCTTGGTCACTCGATTGCTGGTTGTTTCCTCACGGTCTGACAGGCCCACCACAGCAAGAGTTTTACTCGTTGCGAGATACTGACGAATCACGCCATCACTTGGATTGATAAATTCTTGACTCATAGAAATCCTCCTTTTTCTTCAGTATAGCACAATTTGAAAAGGCTTGCAGAATTCTACTACAAAAAAGGAGGACTAGCCCCCTTTTTATTTAGCCTCATACCAGGTTGCACCTTCATTTTCATCTGCGATGAGGGGAACACTGAGTTGAATGGCTTCTTCCATGGTTTGTTTGACCAATTTTTTCATCTCTGCTAGTTCCGATTTAGGCACTTCAAGGACGATTTCATCGTGCACTTGTAACAGCATCTTAGTCTGATAACCTCCTGCAACCAAGACTTTATCCAGCTGAATCATGGCAATCTTGAGAATATCTGCTGCGGAACCCTGGATAGGAGAGTTGATGGCAGTCCGCTCCGCAAAACCACGAATGTTAAAGTTACGCGAATTGATATCCGGCAACTCACGACGACGCTTGAAGAGGGTCTCTACATAGCCCTTATCACGCGCCTCACGCACCACTTCATCCATGTAGTTTTTAATACCTGGGAAGCGTTCAAAGTAGGTATCAATGTAGGCCTTGGCCTCCTTACGACTAATACCCAGATTATTAGACAAGCCAAAGTCGGAAATCCCGTAAACCACTCCAAAGTTAACCGCCTTGGCATTGCGACGGTCGTTTGGAGTCACATCCTCAGGACGCTCAATGCCAAAGACCCGCATAGCTGTCGAAGTATGGATATCTGCCCCCTCTTGGAAGGCATTAATCAAGTGCTCATCCTTAGAAATATGCGCCAGAACGCGCAATTCAATCTGTGAATAGTCCGAACTGAGCAGCACACTATCCTCCCACTCAGGCACAAAAGCCTTACGAATAAGACGACCCTGCTCCAAACGCACAGGGATATTTTGCAAGTTTGGATCTACACTAGACAGACGCCCGGTCTGGGTCAAATCCTGAACATAGCGAGTATGAATCTTGCCATCAGCTAAAATCCAGTCCTGCAAGCCAATTACATAAGTGGATTGAATCTTGGCAATCTGACGATAGTCAAGAATTTTCTTAACAATCGGAGCAATAGGAGCAAGGCGCTCCAACACATCCACCGCTGTCGAATAACCTGTCTTGGTTTTCTTAGTGTATTCTAAAGGTAACCCCAATTTTTCAAAGAGAAGCACGCCCAACTGCTTAGGCGAGTTGATATTAAACTCCTCACCAGCCAGTTCGTAAATCTCCTGAGTCAGTTTTTCAATAACAAGCTCATTTTCAGCCTGCATCTCAAGCAAGGTCTCTTTCTTGACCGTAATCCCAGCAATTTCCATCTTGGCAAGGACAAAAGCCAGAGGTTGCTCTATATCATAAAGAAGCTCTAATTGCCCATTTTCGCTAAGTTTTTCAAGTAAAACAGGCTCAGTCTCTACCAAAACGACAAGTTTACGCGCCAAATGTTCCAAGAATTTCTCGCGTTCAGGAATGGCCTTTTTGACACCCTTACCGTAGAAAGTCTCATCATCAACCAAATAAGTCTGACCATAAAGACTAGCAATAGTCGCAATTTCATTGTCCTCCACAGTCGAAAGGAGATATTTAGCCAAACGGCTGTCAAAAGCAGGCGCCTGCAAATCCACATCAAAACGATTCAAGAGAACTTTAGCCTTCTTAAAGTCATACACTCTCAGAGGTGTTTTTTCTAAAAAGTCCTTGAAAATCGGCTCTTGCAACAGCTCAAGCTTGTCTGTGGCATAGAGCTTATCTCCACAAGACCAAGCAAAACCAACCAAATCATCCGTATGGTAATTCTCACCAAAGAGTTCAAAGTGGAAGATAGATTCTTCACTCAGCATATCTTGTCTGATTTGGTCAATGATAGTAAAGTTCAAACTTTCAGCCACATCAGTTGACGACACATTTAAAGCCTGCTTGAGCTGTTTGAAGCCCATTTCCTCGTAGAATTTTCCAAGATTTTCCACATCTGGACCACTATAGACCAAATCCTTCAAACCAATCTCAATCGGTGCCTTGGTATCAATGGTCGCTAGTGTTTTAGACAAAAAGGCCTGTTCCTTATCATTGATAAGATTTTCCTTCATCTTAGAAGCCTTCATCCCATCGATATTCTCATAAATCCCCTCGAGTGAGCCATGCTCCAGCAAGAGCTTGATACCCGTCTTTTCACCGATTTTGGTCACCCCAGGGATATTATCCGACTTATCACCCATGAGCGCCTTGAGATCGATAAACTGCGTCGGTGTAATGCCCATCTTTTCCATAAGATATTCTGGCGTAAAGGCCTCAAACTCAGCCACACCTTTCTTGGAAATCTCAACCACCGTATGCTCATCCGTCAGCTGAATCAAGTCCTTGTCCCCACTGACAATGGTAATATCAAAACCATCTTGCTCAGCTAATTTATCTAGTGTCCCAATAATGTCATCCGCCTCATACTGAGCCAACTCATAGTGACGAATCCCCATATGATCCAGCAACTCACGAATGAAGGGAAATTGCTCACGAAACTCATCAGGAGTCTTAGCCCGACCACCCTTATAGTCCGCATACATCTCTGTACGGAAGGTCGTCTTACCCGCATCAAAAGCCACCAAAATATGACTCGGCTCAACCCGCTCCAACAAATGGCTCAACATCAACTGGAAACCATAAATCGCATTGGTATGCAAGCCAGCCGCATTCTTAAAACGATCCAACTGCTGATAGAGCGCAAAAAACGCCCGAAAAGCAACAGAAGACCCATCAATCAATAATAATTTTTTCTTATCCATACACCCATTATAAAGGAAAGCACCAAAAAATACCATTGGGAAGAGCCAGACCAAGTATTTTTCATCCTTTTTCCGAATAAATAGATAGAGCCAGATAATCTAGTAAACCTAGATTTAAAAATGTGCTATAATGAAAGGAGAAGAAGTATGACCGTACGTCATCCGGGCATCAGCCCGACCAATGACTTAGTAGCTAAGAAAATATTTAGTAATCCAGAAATCACTTGTCAATTTATTCGCGATATGCTGGACTTACCAGCCAAAAATGTAACCATTTTGGAGGGGAGTAATATTCATGTACTACCTTCCCTGCCTTATTCAGCCCAAGATTTCTATACCAGTATAGACGTCTTGGCGGAGTTGGATAATGGAACCCAAGTAATCATTGAGATTCAGGTTCATCATCAGAATTTTTTCATCAATCGCCTGTGGGCTTATCTTTGCAGTCAGGTCAATCAAAATCTAGAAAAAATTCGTCAGCGTGAAGGTGATACTCATCAGAGTTACAAGCATATTGCACCAGTATACGCTATTGCAATTGTGGACAGCAATTACTTCTCAGATGATTTGGCCTTCCACAGTTTTAGTATGCGAGAGGATACGACAGGTGAGGTCTTAACCATCACAAACAATGAACAAGAAAACCATCTAGTCAAGATTGCATTCTTGGAATTAAAAAAATATAGAGAAACCAGCAAAGACAAGGTTCGCAAGCCGTGGTTGGAGTTTTTCGGGAACAAACCCTTTACCCAGCAACCCGAGCGAGCCATCAGTCAGGCGGACCAACTGCTAGACTATAAGAGCTGGTCCGAGGAGGACAGGAAGATGTTTAGTGAACAACGCAGACGCGAAGAACAAGCCTTGCTCGCTCATGACTATGCCTTGGAACAAGCTGAAGAAAAAGGTTTAGAGCGTGGGAAAGTTGAAGGAAGGGAAGAAGGGAAACTTTTTGCCTTCTTAGACATGGTTCGCCAAGGTCTCCTGACTTCCGAGGTTGCCAGCCAGCAGTTGGGCATGACAGTCGCTGAATTTGAGGCACTATTGTAAGTTTATAGAATAACATAAAAGTGAACAAAGCTGAAACATCGTTTTGTTCACTTTTTTCTTCTTTTCAACAGAACTCTCACTATAGTGGCTCTATAATATTTGTAGTGGGTAAATCCCCTATGGATATTATGGAGCCTATTTTGTTGTAGAAAAAAAGTCCCATAAGATCTATAATGAAAAGCGACAAAACAACTCATTAGAAAGATTCATATGGAACAATTACATTTTATCACAAAACTACTCGATATCAAAGACCCTAATATCCAATTTATAGATATCATCAATAGGGATACACACAAAGAAATCATCGCCAAACTGGACTACAATGCTCCATCTTGCCCTGAGTGCGGAAGTCAAATGAAGAAATATGATTTTCAAAAACCGTCTAAGATCCCTTACCTCGAAACGACTGGTATGCCTACTAGAATTCTACTTAAAAAGCGTCGTTTCAAGTGCTATCACTGTTCAAAAATGATGGTCGCTGAAACTTCTATCGTCAAGAAGAATCACCAAATTCCTCGTATTATCAACCAAAAAATTGCGCAAAAGTTGATTGAAAAGACTTCTATGACCGATATTGCTCATCAGTTAGCCATTTCAACATCAACTGTTATTCGCAAGCTTAATGACTTCCGTTTTAAGCCTGATTTTTCGTACCTCCCTGAGATTATGTCTTGGGACGAGTATGCCTTTACTAAGGGAAAGATGAGTTTTATTGCTCAAAATTTTGATAATCTTAATATCATCACTGTTCTTGAAGGAAGAACACAAGCTATCATCCGGAATCACTTTCTTCGCTACGATAGAGCCGTGCGCTGTCAGGTGAAAATCATTACTATGGATATGTTTAGCCCTTACTATGACTTGGCTAAATAGCTTTTTCCAAACGCTAAAATCGTGTTGGATCGTTTCCATATTGTCCAACACATGAGCCGTGCTATGAGTCGTATGCGTGTCCAAATCATGAATCAGTTTCATCGAAAATCTCATGAATACAAGGCTACCAAGCGCTACTGGAAACTCATCCAACAAGATAGCCGTAAACTGAGTGATAAGCGATTTTATCGCCCTACTTTTCGCATGCACTTAACCAATAAAGAGATTTTAGACAAGCTTTTGAGCTATTCAGAAGACTTGAAACACCACTACAATGTCTATCAGCTCTTACTCTTTCACTTTCAGAACAAGGAGGCAGATAAATTTTTCGGACTCATTGAGGACAATATTAAGCTGGTTCATCCTCTTTTTCAGACTATCTTTAAGACCTTTCTAAAGGACAAAGAGAAAATCGTCAATGCCCTTCAGTTACCCTATTCCAACGCAAAATTGGAAGCGACCAATAATCTCATCAAACTTATCAAACGAAATGCCTTTGGATTTCGGAACTTTGAAAACTTCAAAAAACGAATTTTTATCGCTCTCAATATCAAAAAAGAAAGGACAAATTTCGTCCTTTCTAGATCTTAGCTTTTATTCAACCCACTACAGTTGACAAAGAGCCTTTTATATCTTCAACTAATTAGTTTTTGCGTTTCACAAATGGAAGGGCACCAAGGAGCAATCCAAGGAATCCTAATGATGCAATTGCAACATTATCTTTACCACCAGTATTTGGAAGTTCTTTCTTATCTTCAGCTTTTGCAGCTGGGGCTTGATAAGTATTGTCTTTGTTAGTACCTGCTACAGTTGGTGTAACCGCAGGAGTTGTCGGTGTTTCAGCTGTTGGCATAGCTGGAGCATCCGTTCTAGGAGTTGTTGGTGTAGCTGAAGCATCTGTTCCAGGTGCAGCTGGTGTAGTTGGTACAAGTGCAGGTTCATTTACAGCTGTAGCATTAGAATTTTCACGCGGTGGATTTCCAGGTGTTCCAACTTTAGCCGGAATTGGAAATTCAGGAGCTGGTTTTTCAGGTCTTGATGGCGCTGTATTTTCTTTATTCGATTCAGGTAATTTACCTTCATTTAATTTTGATAAATCAAATTCAGGTTTATCATTCACAAGATTTAACCAAGCAGCTTTAAGTTCTTCTAATTCTGCTTTAGCTTTATCTAATTCACCTTTCAATCCTTCTACAAAATAATCTTCAGCACCATTTTCTGCATCTTTCACGTCAGATTCGAGTTTTTCAACTTCTTTTTCAAGACGTTTGATTTCAGATTTAATATCTGGAACTTCTGTTTTTGGTTGCTCAGCTGGAGCTTCACCTTCTGGTTTAGATGGCTCAGTTGGAGCATTATCATCATTTACACCACCATTGAACTCAGGAGTATTTTCAGTTGTAGGCGCTTCTTCATCGTTTACTCCACCGTTGAACTCAGGTTTTTCTTCAGTAGTAGCAGCTTCAGCAGCGTTTACTCCGCCATTGAACTCAGGTTTTTCTTCAGCAGTAGCAGCTTCAGCAGCGTTCACTCCGCCGTTGAATTCTGGAGCATTAGGAACCGTTGGAACCTCATCCGCTTCCTTAGCAGGCTCAGTAGTTGCTTCATCATCATTTACGCCACCACTGAAGTCTTTAGGTTCTTCACCTTTAGGAACTTCTTTTAAGTTTTCGATATAACCTAAAGTTGCGTTGTAATCGTCAGTTAGTTCATCGATTGCATCTTTGTATGCTTTTACTACTTCGTTAACTTTGTCGAATTTAGCTTGAGCTTCATCAGCAGCAGTTTTAGCAGAAGCAACAGAAGCTTCTAGTTTAGTAACAGCATCTTGTAATCCATCTTGGATAGCTTGGTCAGCATTGTTTTTCTTAGCTGTTTCAAGAGCAGCTTTAGCTTTTTCTAAAGTTTCTTTTTGTTTATTTAATGCAACATTTTTTTCTTCTACAGCTTTAGCTTTTTCAGTAGCATCAGCTTTATCTTTATCAGCTACTTTAGTTAATTTTTCAATTTTTTCAGCGATATCATCAGCGATGTCTTGAAGTTTTTTAACGATTGGTTTAGAAGCTTCTTTGTTGTAAGCAGCGTCTAATTTTTCTTTATCAGCAGTAGGAAGTTCAGCAAGAGGTTTTCCTTCTTGTTTTGTAGCGCCAATTTCGTCTGCCTGTGGATCTTGATTTTTGTTAGCTTCAGCAGTCGCATTTTGATTTTCTAATTCTTTAAGAACATCTCCTGCAGTTAAGTCGCCTTTTTCAACTGCAGCTAAAATATCTTCTTTACCTAATGCTTTTTTAGCTTCTTCTTTATTTGTAATCTTAGCATCAGCATCGATATCTTTTTCTAATTGATCTAAAGCATCTTTAAGAGCAGTTCTAGTTTCAGCTTCTTCTTTTTTAAGTTCTTCAACTTTTGCTTTTGCTTTTGCCGCATCTTCTTTAGCTTTAGCTAATTCAACTTCTGCGTCAGCTTTTACTTTATCGGCTTCTTCTTTTTTAGTTTGTGCAGCTTTTACTTTATCGGCTTCTTTTTCTGCTTTAGCTGTAGCTTCATCTGCTTTTGTTTTAGCTTCGTCTGCTTTTTTCTGCAATTCAGCAACTTTAGCATCGGCTTCTGCTTTAGCTTCAGCAGCTTTTTCAGCTTCTGTTTTTTCTGCTGGTTTAGCTGGTTCTTCTTCTACTGGTTTAGCTGGCTCGTTAGCCTCTTTTTCTTTAGCAGCTTTTACTTCATCAAGAGCTTTGTTGTACTCATCAGTAAGTTTGTTTAGCTCATCAGCAACAGCTTTAGTATCCGAAGCAGCTTGATCAAATGCATTTTGTGCAGCATCACGCTCTTTTTTAATCGCCTTAACAGCTTTATCTAATGAAGAAACAATATCAGAATCAGAACCGTTATCTGTAGCTGATTTAAGAGCTTCTTCAGCTTCTTTTAATGTATCTTCTTGTTTTTTAAGAGCTTCAGCTTTTTTATCTTCTTCAGCTTTTAATGCATCAGCATCTTCTTTAAGCGTATCAACTTTTTCACCTAAGTCATCAGCTTTATCTTGAGCTTTTTCTGATGCAGGACGAGCAGCATCGGCTTTTTCAGCTTTGTCAATTCCAGCCTTAATGTCTGCTGGTAATTGATCTTTAGTTTTAGCTTCAGCTTGAGTTGCTTTAGCATTAGCTTGAGATGTTTTATCGTCGTTTTCTAATTCTTTAAGAATATCCCCAGCTTTTAATTCACCAGATTCAACAGCCTTCAACAATTCCTCTTTTGCTTTTTTGTCGAGTAATTCGTTATCATCAGGTAATTGTTTTAAAGCCTCGGTTAATGCTTCTTTAGAATCTGCTTCTTCTTTCTTAGCGTCTTCTTCTTTTTTAGCTTCTTCTTTGGCTTTAGCGTCAGCTTCAGCAGCTTTTGTTTTAGCAGCAGCTAATTCATCGTCTGCAGTTTTTTTAGCTTCTTCAGCTTCAGTTTTTGCAGTTGCTGCATCGGCAGCTTCTTTTTTCTCAGTTTCAAGTTTTGTATCAGCTTCTTTAGCTGCTGCAGTCGTTGTATCTACTTTAGCTTGAGCTTCAGTAACCTTTCCTTCAGCTTTTTTAGCTTCATCTTCAGCTTTTTTAATTTCTGGACTTGTAACTTCTGATTTAGAAGTGTCAGTAGCTCCAGTTTCTGCTGGCTGAGTAGCCGCTGGTTGCTCTGTTGTCTCAGAATTTCCAGCAGGGTTAGTTGTGCTATTTGAATTAGTTGCTGATGTATCAGTTGTGCCAGCTGGTTGAGCTGAAGCAGTAGTTGCATTGGAAGAATCATCAGCTTTCACGACTGATGGTTGAGATGCTGCAAATGCTGCTCCCAATACAGCCACACTAGCCAAGCTAGTTAAAATCATTTTCTTTTTATCCATTTTTGAAACCCCTTTTATAAAATCATATTCTAGTTTATTGTAACGCTTTTTAAAAATATAATCAAGTGATAAGTTATTTTATTTATACAATTATATACTTATGTTAATTTTCAAATACATCTCTCATAACAGAGAAAAGAAAGCCTAATTTATAAGCTTTCTTTTTAGTTTCTTTTCATTATTTATATTTTCTGTAGTAAATTATAGCTTTGAATTTAATTCAGATATCCTAATTCTTCATAAAAACTCTAGTTTAAACAAAAAAACAGGAGATTTCTCTCCTGCTTTGATTTAATCACTTAAAATCTATACCATCATATAATTTAATTTTTACGTTTCACAAACGGAAGGAATCCAAGAAGTAATCCTAAGAATCCTAAGAATGCAACTGCAACATTATCTTTACCACCAGTATTTGGAAGTTCTTTCTTATCTTCAGCTTTTGCAGCTGGAGCTTGATAAGTATTGTCTTGACTAGTTCCTGCTACAGCTGGAGTTGGAGTTGCAGAGGCTGGGTCTGATGGAGTTTCTGAAGCTGGACTATTTGTTCCAGGTGCTGGCGCCGCTGGAGTATCAGCAGATGGGCCTGCTGGTGTTTCTGAAACTGGAGCAGGAGTTTCAGAAGTTGGAGCTGGATTTCCTGGTGTTCCAACCTTAGCTGGGATTGGGAATTCTGGAGCTGGTTTTGCAGGTCTGTCTGGAGTCTTGTTTGATTCTTTTTGAGGCTCTGTTTGAGGTTCTGTATATTCTGGTTTGTCAAGAATTGCAGCATCTCCATTAGAAGATTCTGGCTCCAAACCTTTAAGAGCTGCTTCTAGATCTGCTTCAGCTTTCTCCAATTCCGCTCTTTTAGCATCTAATTCTTCCTGAAGGCCTTCTTTAATATAATCTTCAGAACCATTTGCTTCCGCATCTTTCAGATTATCTTCTAATTTAGAAACTTCTTTTTCCAAATCAGCGACCTTGTTTTGAAGAGCTTCAATTGTTGTATCCAATTTAGCTTCTTCAGCTTTCAAGTCTGCTTCACGCGCTTTAAGTTCTGCTTGAGCTGCTTCTAGAGCTTTATCTGCAGCATCTAAATCCTTTTGGGCAGCTTCTCTATATTGGTCTGCTTGTTCACCATCAGCGTCAGCATAGCTATCAAGTTCTTTTTGAGCTTTTTCTTTCGCTGCTTCTGCTGCTTCTACGATAGCTTTCGCTTCTTCAACATCATTTTTCGCAGCTTCTACACGTTCGCCAGCATCTTTAGCATCTGTCTTTTCTTCATCCAAACGCTTATTGATTTTATCCTGACTATCAGCATCAATTCCACCATTAACTGGCTTAGCTTCTGTAGCTTCACCTGATTCATTACGAACCAACTCAGCACCTGGAGCTGGTTGTACAGTTGGATTAGTCACACCGGCTTTATTAAAGTCATCTTCTAACTCTTTTGCAACATCTTCAGCATCCAAATCGCCATTTTCGATAGCCTTTAAGATGTCTTCCTTACCGATTTCAGCTTTTGCTTCCTCGATAGCCTTCGCCTTATCTTCTGCTTTAATGCTGTCGTCTTTGTTAATTTTATCTTCAACAGCTTTTTCCATTTTTTCAAAAGCAGCTTTTAAAGCCTCTTTAG
This sequence comes from Streptococcus sp. KHUD_011, assembly GCF_046352925.1. GTDB lineage: Bacteria > Bacillota > Bacilli > Lactobacillales > Streptococcaceae > Streptococcus. The sequence continues at coordinate 1,919,756 of NZ_CP157578.1, forward strand.
TATCCGTAGTAGCTGGTTGTGTTGCAGTAGGTTGCGCATCTTCAGCTTTTACAATTGAAGGATTAGATACAAGAAAACCTGATCCCAAAACAGCCACACTAGCCAAGCTAGTTAAAATCATTTTCTTTTTATCCATTTTTGAAACCCCTTTTTTGGAATTATATTTGAATTTATTATAGCGCTTTCAAAGAAAATAATCAAATAATAACTTATTTTATATATACAATTATATTCTTATGTTAATTTTTAGATATAGCTATCACAACAAAAAAAGAAAGCCTATTTTATAAGCTCTCTTTTTATTTTCTTTTCATTATTTACATACTCTATGGTAAATTTTACACTTTTAAACCCACTCACCGTTGGCATTTACTGTGTAACCATTGATTGTAGTGCTGACAGCAAGAGCTCCTGAACTATAAGCATAGTACCATTTGCCATCTACTTGAAACCAACCAGTCTTCATAGCGCCTGAATTATCAAGATAATACCAACTACCACCTTGTTTCAACCAACCAGTTTTCATAGCACCTGAGCTGTTTAGGTAGTACCAAGTACCACCAACTTGAGCCCAGCCTGTCGCCATTGCACCTGAACCATTTAGATAATACCATGTGCCACCGTCTTGCAACCAACCAGTTTGCATTTCGCCTGAACCATTTAAGTAGTACCAAGTATCACCTTCTTTAAACCACCATTTTTGCATCACACCTGCAGCATTAAAGTGATACCATTTACCACCATCTTTTAACCAACCAGTCTTCATTCCATCTTCTTTAGAGAAATAATACCAGTCACTCTCAACCTTCTTCCAGCCAGTCTGACGATTTCCTTCGCTGTCAATAAAGAATTTTTTACCATCAATCACAACAATCCCTTGTTTAAGAACACCTTCCTCATCCAAGAAATAATGTTTCCCATCAACAGTAATATCACCCGTTAGACGAACACCTTCTTTGACATAGTAAGTTTTATCATCGATTTTAACAAAACCAGTTTTCTTCTCACCATCTTCTACAAAATAATAAGTCTTATCAGCAACTTTTACAAAGCCTAACTTTTTAACACCATCTTTTTCATCTAGATAGTATTGCTTATCACCTGCAGTCAATAGTCCTTTCTTCATAGCACCATCAGCTTCAAAGTAATAAGTCTTATCATCGATTTTTTGCCAACCACTAACCTTTTTGCCGTCCTTGATATAGTAGACTTTTCCGTTCTCTGTTTTGAACTGACCTGCCGCTGTAGACTGATTTTGGTTGTTGTTACCAGCATTAGTAGCTGTGTTTGAACGATAGACATGATAAAGAATACCATCTTTTAAGTTACCAGTAACATACTCATAGTTGGCAATAGTTGGATGACTTGTATCTGATGCTTCAGATCCTTTACGCGGCTCCTTAATATTTACTGGGTCGCTACTGCCTTCTTTATAGACTACAAAACGAACTTCCTTGACTGCTGAATTCCCACTAGTTGTTGTAGCGTTTTGATTGTTATTTGTATTCGTTGTAGCAGCTGTATTTCCACCGTGATAAGGATTGCTTTGAGCAGAAGAATTATTACTATTATCTGTTGTAGTATCTGGAGAATACACATGGTACATTACCCCATCCATTTCTCGAGGAGAACTGTATCTATATTTAGCAATTTCAGGATGATTAGAAATAGAGGAAGAAGTGACATCCTTTCCTGTAAGTGGTGTTTTTAGGTCAACAAAATCTCCGTTTTTATATTCTACAAAACGAACTGCTTTGATGTTAGAAGTTGTCGAAACACTCGTTGCCCCTGCTTCAGCTGCCTGTACTTGTTGGACTGTCGCCATAGCTAGTACAGAAGTTGCTAGCAAAATACCTGTTACTGTTTTTCTCATAGGAAATTCCTCCTGTATTAAGATAATAAATTTATCTAAATTATATCCCTTTCCTATAATAAATGCAATAAAAAACATAAAAAGTGTAGAAATATTTAAATGTAAAAAAGAGAGCAGTTGAAAAACCACTCTCTTCCTATTTTTATACCCACTCACCGTTGGCATTTACATAGTAGCCGTTAACTGTAGTGTTTACTGCAAGGGCACCTGAACTATAAGCATAGTACCATTTACCACCAACTTGGAACCAACCAGTTACCATGGCACCTGAACCTTTAAGGTAGTACCAAGCACCACCTACTTTAACCCAGCCAGTTTCCATAGCACCTGAACTGTTTAGGTAGTACCAAGTACCACCATCTTGCAACCAGCCAGTTTGCATTTCACCTGAACCATTTAGATAGTACCAAGTGTTACCATCTTTGATCCACCATTTTTGCATCACGCCTTCAGCGTTAAAGTAGTACCATTTACCACCATCTTTAAGCCAACCAGTTTGACGTTTACCTTCTTTATTCACATAAACCCAGTGATTGTCAACTTTGTTCCAGCCAGCTTTTGTATTAGAATCATCTGTCAAGTAGTAAGTTTTACCATCAACAGTGATTTCACCAAACTTACGTTCACCTTCTTCAGTTACAAAGTAATACTTGTCGCCAGCACCCTTGATAAGACCAGTCTTACGCTCACCTTCTGCAGTGATGTAATACCATTTACCAGCACTATCTTTTACAATACCTGATTGAGCTTTACCTTTTTCATCAAAGTAGTACCATTTCGTACCAACTTTATGAACTCCATTTGTCACAACACCGTCTTTTACAAAGTGCGATTGACCATTTTCTGTGACAACTTCTGTTCTACGGACACCGTTTGCATCAAAATAGTAAGTTTTTTCACCTACTTTAATGAAACCAGTTCTTTTAACACCTTGATTGTCTAGGTAGTAGCGTTCAGAGCTGTTCTCGATGATACCACGAGCCATAACACCCTCACTATTGAAATAGTAAGTCTTGTTATCAATCATGGCCCAACCTTTAACTGGGTTCCCGTGTGAATAGAAGTAACGGTTACCTGACACTTCACGCCAGCTGTTATTTTTATCAGTCGATTTATAACCTTGTTTATTCAAATCCGCAGACGCTGTATTTGGGTCATTTTCCAACTCATCAAGTTTTGTACCCTTTTCTACAAATACATAGTAACGAACACCACCCTCTACATAAGTATTTTGATATTCGAATTTATCAATGTATTTATGTAAATCAATTTTCTGGTCTCCTGCCTCATGGTAGACTGTCGTACGAGTACGTGAACGGTCATTCGAAATCGTCACCCATTCTGTTTTACGAACAAACTCTTCCGCATGTACAGAAGGAGCTGTGATAGCTGAGTAAGCAGTCACAGCAGCGCCTGCCATTGTGACACTAGCAAGAGCTAGAGCTAAAGCTTTTTTATTTTTCATGTGAACATTCTCCATTCTTAAATTTAGCTATTATGCTTTTCTTTATTGTATCTTATTTTTACAAAAATTTCTAAGAAAAACTGAACTTTTTATGGAAAAAATAAAAAGCAGAAGAAATCTCCTGCTTTTTTTATTGAGCTAGATTATTTAACCCATTCACCGTTTCCGTTAACAGTGTATCCACCTACAGTAGTGTTAACTGCAAGGGCACCTGAACCGTCAACGTAGTACCATTTACCACCAACAGTGAACCATTGGCTAGCTTTCATAGCACCTGAATTTTCAAGGTAGTACCATTTACCACCGTCTTGCAACCAACCAGTTTGCATTTCACCGTTTCCGTTTAGGTAGTACCAAGTGTTTCCATCTTTAACCCACCATTTTTGCATTACGCCTTCAGCGTTAAAGAAGAACCATTTACCGTCAACTTGTTTCCAACCTGAAACAGCTTTGTTAGAAGCGTAGTATTTCCAACCATCTTCTTCTTGAACCCATTGGTCTTTCACAACGTTGTATGAGTCAGTTTTTTCAAGAACCAAATCAACTGAAGCGTTTGTGAACATATCTGCATGAGTATCGTTATCTAAGTCAGCTGAACCAGAGTATACAAATGTTCCTTCTGCAACGCTACCAATTTCTGCGCCATTTGAAGTTTTGTTTAATGTGTAAAGTTGGCTGTTAGACTCGATACCTTTCACAACATACCCTTTTGGTACATTAGCTACACGGTATTGAACCAATCCACCATGTGGTACTGCCAATTCAACATCACCTGCTGCGTTAGATTCAGCAGAAACAACTGATGCTTTAGCGTAGTTCATGTAATCAGCTTTGTTAGCCCAAACCATGATATCTACTTTAACACCTGCTACTGAAGCACCTTGAAGGTCACGAACGTGGAAACGAACGTGTGAACCATTACCAAACTCAACTGGTTTACCATGGTAAGGGTTGTAAGCTGGAGTTGCTGGTTTGTATTGCTCAGCATCTGGAACTACACCAGTGTGTGCAGATACAACTTTGTTACCTTCGTATTTCTTAACATCAAGTTGACCTGTTTTTGGATTTACACGACCACTTTCAGTGTAACCGTTGTTAGTATCAGCTGAAACAGCTTGTACAGCACCAAATGCTGCAAGAGCGACTGCGCTTGTCAATAAAACTTTTTTCATCGTTTTATCTCCTTCATTTTTCATTATATATTTTTTCGTAAGACTATCTTACTACCATACAGTATATAAATATTTGCAGGATTTGTCAAGGGTTTTCTTCTAGTTTTTAAAGTTTTTACCCATTTTTAGAAAAAAAGGTGAAAAAAACATTTTTGTGAGAAAAAATACCCGTCAAATACTGCATTTTTCAAGTGAAAATCTCACAAACTTATCATCCTTGAGTAAAATCATTCATATCTAATCCACATAGACAGTTGGACAGAACTCACGTCTATGGTATTATCTTATAAACACTTCTAAATGTCAAGTAAAAATGGCAAGTTTTTTGATAAGAACTTGCCATTTCATCAACTTTCTACTATTTAAAATGTGACCTTATAACAAGGCCTCAAACTCAGCTACTGTCATTCCTAATTGCTGACTTGCAACCTCAGCGGTTAAAAGATGCTGGCGAACGAGATTTACTAATCCTTTTTTCAGTCCTTTTTCTTCAGCTTGTTCCAAAGCATAGTCCTGTGCTAACAAGGCTTGTTCTTCGCGTCTGCGTTGTTCACTAAACATTTTCCTGTCCTCCTCGGACCAGCTCTTGTAGTCTAGCAGTTGATCTGCTTGACTAATGGCTCGCTCGGGTTCTTTAGTAAAGGGTTTATTCCCAAAAACTCTAACCAGGGCTTACGAACCTCATCTTTGCTGGTTTCTCTGTATTTTTTTAGTTCCAAAAATGCCATTACTTGTGATGGTCTTATAAGAGTGCCTCAAATTCAGCTACTGACATGCCTAATTGCTCGCTAGCAAATTCGGAAGTTAAAACATGTTGGCGCACTAAATCAAGAAAGGTAAATATTTTCCCACGCTCCAGTCCCTGTTCAATCCCCTCAGATCGACCACGTTCTAAGCCTTGTTCAATACCTTCGGCTCTAGCGGTTTCCAAGGCATAGTCCTGTGCTAACAAGGCTTGTTCTTCGCGTCTGCGTTGTTCACTAAACATTTTCCTGTCCTCCTCGGACCAGCTCTTGTAGTCCAGCAGTTGGTCTGCTTGGCTGATAGCTCGCTCAGGTTGTTGGGTAAAGGGTTTATTCCCGAAAAACTCCAACCACGGTTTGCGAACCTTGTCTTTGCTGGTTTCTCTGTACTTTCTTAATTCCAAGAACGCCATCTTGACTAGATGGTTTTCCTGTCCATTGTTTGTAATTGTTAAAACCTCACCTGTCGTGTCCTCGCGCATACTAAAGCTATGGAAAGCCAAGTCATCTTGGAAATAATTGCTATCCACGATTGCAATGGCATAAACAGGGGCGATGTGTTTATAACTTTGATGTGTATCACCTTCTCGTTGACGAATTTTTTCGAGGTTTTGATTGACCTGACTACACAAGTAAGCCCACAGGCGATTGATGAAAAAATTCTGATGATGCACTTGAATCTCAATAATTACCTGAGTACCGTTGTCCAACTCCGCCAAGACATCTATACTGGTATAGAAATCCTGCGCTGAGTAAGGCATGGAAGGCAAGACGTGAATATTGCTTCCCTCCAAAATGGTTACATTTTTGGCTGGCAAGTCCAGCATATCACGAATAAATTGACAAGTGATTTCTGGATTGCTAAAGATTTTCTTAGCAACCAAATCATTGGTCGGGCTAATGCCCGGATGTCTTAGAATCATCCTTTTCCTCCTTTTATTATACCATAGTCTTATACTCAATGAAAATCAAAGAGCAAACTAGGAAACTAGCCGCAGGCTGTACTTGAGTACGGCAAGGCGACGTTGACGTGGTTTGAATTTGATTTTCGAAGAGTATTAAATCTAGTTTTACTAGATTCACTGACTCTATCTATTTATTCGGAAAAGAAATGAAAAAACCTGAGAATCATCTCAGGCTTGGTCATTAAATCTTTTTCTCAATACTGAAAAGTGGAGAAAGTGGGCGTTTTTCATGGATACGTACAATAGCATCCCCTAGGAGATGAGCGATTGAAATCTGCTCAATCTTATCAATCAAACGCTCTTCTGGCAGGTAGATAGTATCCAAAACAACCAATTTCTTAATAGCTGATTTTTGGATATTGTCCATAGCAGGACCAGAAAGAACTGGGTGCGTACAGCTTGCATAGACTTCAACAGCACCAGCTTCTGCAAGGGCATCTGCCGCATGACAAATCGTTCCAGCAGTATCAATCATATCATCAATCAGGATACATGTCTTGCCTTCGACCTTACCGATAATGTTCATGACTTCACTGGTATTCATCTTATCAACACTACGACGTTTATCAATGATAGCGATAGATGTTTTCAAAAATTCTGCCAACTTACGGGCACGAGTCACTCCTCCATGGTCTGGACTGACAACCACATAGTCAGAACCAACCATGCCACGACGCTCAAAATAATCCGCAATCAGAGGAGCTCCCATCAAGTGATCCACAGGAATATCAAAGAATCCTTGAATCTGAGCAGCATGCAAGTCGATGGTCAATAAACGATCCACTCCAGCTACTTCAAGCATATTTGCGACAAGTTTTGAAGTGATTGGCTCACGCGCTCTCGCCTTTCTATCCTGACGTGCATACCCATAGTAAGGCATGACAACATTGACAGATTCTGCACTCGCACGCTTCAAAGCATCTACCATAATCAAAATTTCAAGCAGATTGTCATTTACAGGTGAACTAGTTGATTGTAGGATAAAGACGTGTTTCCCACGGATTGATTCTTCGATGTTGACCTGAATCTCTCCATCTGAAAATTGGCGGACACTTGATTTCCCCAACTCTATCCCAATCTCCTGCGCCACACGTTTTGCCAATTCTTGATTAGAAGAAAGGGCAAACAGCTTTAAATCAGAAAAAGACATGATTTCCTCCGGTATATATGTATCGCTTGTGCTTTTCACAAGATTTTTCCATTTACCATTGTAGCGCTTTTTACACTATTTTTCAATCAAAAATAAAAGAAGAGCAGCATATTTGTACCCTTGCATCATTCTTTTGAAAAATATTCTAGTTCATTATCTCATCGTGCTTCTCAACAAAGCGATAAGCCTGATAAAAACCATAGAGAGTAATAGCCGTAACCAATGGAATCGCTAAGGGTAACTCTGTCTCTAATTCCACAAAAGGAGAGTTAAACAGGAAGTGAGTTCCCAAGGCTAAACCTAGGAAAATAAGACCCTGTTTCTTGCCAACCTTCTGCCCTTTATAGGCTCTGTAAAGCAAGTACACACCCACTACAGCTAGACCTGAAAAAGTCCAGTGAGAGGCAATTCCTGAGATGATACGCTCTAAAATTCTCGAAATAGTAAAGTCAAAGCCCTCTGGCAAATCTGTACGAATATAGCCAATATCCTCAATCATTTGGAATCCCAAACCAGAAGCAATCCCTAGTAAAAACAAAGATTTTAATTTTCGCACAGGAATCAAAGCTAAAACAAAGACAAGTGGCAATAATTTCAAGGGTTCTTCTACCAAAGGAGCCACAATAGCACTTTCAAAGGCATTTAAAAATGCACTATCTGGGAAAAGAACCCCCAGTAAATCATGGATGTAGGTATTAGCAAAGCTAGAAAGCCAGCCTGAAAGGAACATCCCACCCAATAAAGACAAGATCAAGGCGTTCTTTGGTAATTCCCATTTTTTCCCAATACGGAAGAGGAAATAAAGAGCCGGAATCATGTAAAAGAGAGCTAGAAAGATAGAAACTCCCATCAGTCCATATTCCGCACCTGACATCGAACCGTCCGTATAGTAGATGGTTTCATACTGTAAACCAATACATAGCAATAAGATAAAAATAAATAAAATGCTGTTTTTCTTCATACACTTTCTTTCTAAATGAATTTTTTACAATTCTACGACTGTCATACTTCCTGTATCCACATCGTAAATAGCACCAGAGATAATCACATCATCTGGTATTAGAGGCGACTCGATAAGGAGTTGCATGTCCTCGCGTACGCTCTCCTCTATATCTTGGAAGGGCAAAAAGTCCTGATCTGACACATCGACACCTAGTTCCTCTTTTAAATACTCCTGAAAAGGTCCATTTTCAAAGGTCTGAGCACCACAGTCTGTATGGTGCAACACCACGATCTCTCTTGTCCCCATCTGTTGCTGGGAAATAACTAGCGAACGAATCATGTCCTCAGTCACTCGACCACCTGCATTCCGCAAGATATGAGCATCCCCAAGTGCCAAGCCCAGAGCTTGCGCAACGTGCAAACGTGAGTCCATACAGGTCACAATAGCTACTCTGGTTTTGGGTTTAAGTGGCAGATTTAACTGCCCATGTAGGGCAACATAAGCCTGATTGGCTTGCATAAACTGTTCAAAATACGACACGATTCCCTCCTCGAAAATTTGATAGTCAAATATTTCTCCTATCTTATCATTTTTAAGAGGATTTGTCACGAATTATGCAAAGACCTTTTTCAAAACTTCCTGAATCGTTGTCACTCCAATGACCTGAATTTCCTTGGGTGGAGTGATTCCTGTTAAGGAATTCTTAGGTACATAAATCTTAGTAAAGCCCAGTTTAGCAGCTTCATTGATACGTTGCTCGATACGATTCACGCGCCGAATCTCCCCTGTCAAACCCAGCTCGCCTACAAAACATTCCTGAGGGTTGGTTGGCTTGTCTTTGTAACTAGAAGCAATGGCAACTGCAACCGCCAAGTCAATGGCAGGTTCATCCAATTTGACACCGCCAGCAGATTTAAGATAAGCATCTTGATTTTGCAAGAGAAGCCCTGCCCGCTTTTCCAAAACAGCCATAATCAAGCTAGCACGGTTAAAATCAAGTCCTGTTGTCGTACGCTTGGCATTTCCAAACATGGTCGGTGTCACCAAAGCCTGAACCTCCGCCAAAATCGGACGCGTCCCTTCCATAGTCACCACGATGGACGAGCCCGTAGCACCGTCTAAACGCTCTTCTAAGAAAACTTGACTCGGATTGAGGACCTCAACCAAGCCACCTGACTGCATCTCAAAAATCCCAATTTCATTGGTAGAGCCAAAACGGTTTTTGACCGCTCTCAAAATACGGAAGGTATGATGACGCTCCCCTTCAAAGTAAAGCACCGTATCCACCATATGCTCTAGCATACGAGGCCCAGCCAAGGTTCCTTCCTTGGTAACATGGCCTACGATAAAGATGGCGATATTATTAGTTTTAGCCAGCTGCATCAGTTCAGCTGTCACCTCACGCACCTGAGAAACAGACCCCTGAACCCCTGAAATCTCAGGAGACATAATAGTCTGGATAGAGTCAATAATAAGGAAGTCTGGCTGGATTCTCTCTACCTCTGCGCGAACACTCTGCATATTTGTCTCTGCATAAAGATAAAACTCACTATCGATATCACCCAAGCGCTCTGCACGTAGTTTAATCTGCTGGGCAGACTCCTCCCCACTAACGTAGAGAACAGTCCCCACTTGAGACAGCTGGGTTGAGACTTGTAGGAGAAGGGTAGATTTCCCAATCCCAGGATCCCCACCGATGAGGACGAGACTTCCTGGTACCACTCCTCCTCCAAGTACACGGTTGAATTCCTCCATCTCCGTCTTGGTTCGATTGACGTTGATTGAAGTCACCTCAGCCAGTTTCATGGGCTTGGTTTTCTCACCTGTCAAGGACACACGCGCATTCTTTACCTCGGCAACCTCAACCTCTTCTACAAAAGAAGACCAAGACCCACAGTTGGGGCAACGTCCCAGATATTTAGGGGAATTATACCCACAATTTTGACATACAAATGTCGCTTTTTTCTTTGCGATGATAAACCTCTTTCTATATCTCTAACTCATACTCAATCACTTGGCAAAAATCAATCTTCTCATTTGTCACAAACTGGCGCATAAGCATATTGTGAGTTACCACTATCACAATCTGATAATCTCGATACTTAGCCATACATTCTAAAAAACGAGACTTCATCTCCGTAGCCGTCTCATATTGAATAGGACTATTAGGAAGCAACTCCCCCTTGTTTTCTAAAAACAGGCTTCTAGCTGTTTCATAGTTTTCTATTCCTGTTTCATAGACCTGCCATTCATGTAATAAAGGCTCTACTCTTAAAGGAAGTCTCGTAGTACGAACCACATAAGAAGACGTTTCTAAAGCTCTTGTGACTGCAGAAGATATGATTATTTCAGCTGAAGAGAGTAACGGATTCTTGCTCAGGTCTTGGGCTTGCTGCCATCCCTTCTCAGACAAGGGTGCCAAATCTATCCCAAATCCCGTATAAGAACGCTCCTCTAACTCACGATAATCTGGCTCCCCGTGACGTACAAAGATAATCTTCATTCTAGTGCCCAGTCGATCCAAATCCACCAGTCCGAACGCCATCAGCCGCATCTCCATCTGCGATTAAGAAAGGAGCAAAGACAGCCTGGACAACACGTTCTCCTACTTCAAGAACAACCTCTTGGTCTGTTATATTCTTCATCTGTGCAAAAATATGCCCTTCATTCCCAGGATTTCCATAATAATCCCCATCAATAACCCCAACTGAATTAATTAAAACCAATCCCTTCTTACGAGGATTTGAAGAACGATCATAGAGGTAGAGTACCTCAGTCGGCTGCATATAAGCCTTAACCCCTGTCGGAACCAAGACAATCTCTCCTGGAGCGATAACTGTGCGCACAGCAACCTTTAAGTCGTAACCAGCCGCATGCGCTGTCTCACGCTTGGGCAATAAATTTTCATCTATAAAACTCGAAACCAATTCAAAACCACGAATTTTCATCATCTTCTCTTTTCTATTATCATTTATTCTAGATTATTCTATCTTATTTATTCGGAAAAAGCACGAAAAAAAGAGCACACAATTCAAATCGCTTAGGGCTGCTGGATTCCTCCCCTGACCCGCTTCACGCAGAACTGTTGCTCCATCATTTATTATATCACATTCCTATTCATTTTAAAAGCAAAATTATTTTTTCCGTCTATTTCTAAAAAAGTCCTGCATAATAGCTGCGCATTCATCTTCCAAAATTCCCGTTTCAACCTCCACACGATGGTTGAGACGCTCATCTGTCAAAATATCGTACAAACTCCCAGCAGCGCCAAATTTCTGATTTTTAGCCCCATAGACCACGTTTGGAATACGGGCGAGTCCGATCGCCCCACTACACATGACACAAGGCTCAATGGTCACAAAAAGCGTGCAATCCAGCAAGCGCCAGCTCTCCTCACTTAGGTTCGCATTCTCTATAGCCATAATTTCCGCATGCATAACCGCTCGTTGCAACTCCTCACGAGCATTATGCCCACGGCCAATGATTTCTCCGTCCTTGACAATCACACAACCAATTGGAATTTCATCGTGTTCAAGAGCAATCTCAGCCTCTCTCAAAGCTTCCCTCATAAAGACTTCTTTTTCTTCAACTGTATAATTCATCAATTTCCCTTTTCCTACTTGTCGATTTTATTATTATATCATGAATCCCAAGACAAAAAAAGCCACCGAATGCGGTGACTTTATAGGGAGATTATTATGAAAAAGAAAAGTTTAGGATATTTGTTACAACAAGTTAGGAGGTCTTCTTGTAACTGTCTATAGTATAACCAACCTATCTTAAACAAATCTTAAAAATCTCTTACGACCAAACACTTTCTAAAATATTTGTTTGTTCACGACCAGGACCTACTGAGAAAGTAGAAATACGAACGCCAACCAATTCACTCACACGACGAACATAGTTACGCGCATTCTCAGGAAGATCTTCCAAATTACGAACTCCGGTAATATCTTCTGACCAACCTGGCAACTCTTCATAGATAGGCTTGCAACGTTTCAATTGCTCAAGACTAGCTGGATAGTAGTCAATACGTTGACCATCAAGATCATAGGCCACACAGATTTTCACAGTATCTAAACCACTCAAAACATCGATAGAGTTCAATGAAAGATTCGTAATACCAGAAACACGACGGCTATGACGCATCACAACTGAGTCAAACCAACCCACACGACGTGGACGACCAGTTGTTGTACCATATTCATGACCCACTTCACGGATACGTTCTCCCACTTCATCAAACAACTCAGTTGGGAAAGGACCGTCTCCTACACGACTCGTATAGGCTTTACATACACCAACAACCTTGTCAATCTTACTTGGACCAACACCAGAACCAATGGTCACACCACCAGCCACAGGGTTTGATGACGTAACAAATGGATAAGTACCTTGGTCGATATCTAGCATAACACCTTGTGCACCTTCAAAAAGCACACGTTTACCGTTATCAAGCGCATCATTCAAAATGACAGATGTATCTGTCACATACTTCTTGATTTGTTGACCATATTCGTAATACTCTTCAAAAATATCATCGAAAGCAATCGCTTTACTGTCATACAATTTTTCAAAAAGACGATTCTTTTCAGCAAGGTTACGTTCTAAACGCTCACGGAAAATATCTTTATCCAAAAGATCGGCAATACGAATTCCAACACGAGCAGCCTTGTCCATATAAGCTGGACCAATTCCCTTAATTGTAGTACCAATCTTATTATCACCCTTAGCCTCTTCTTGCAAGCGATCCAGTTCGATATGATAAGGTAAAATAACATGCGCACGATCAGAAATACGCAAGTTATCAGTTGTAACACCCTCCTCATGAAGATAGCTCAACTCTTTTACAAGAGATTTAGGATTTACAACCATACCATTCCCAATAACAGAGATTTTTTCAGGGAAGAAAATCCCAGATGGAATCAAGTGCAATTTAAACTTCTTACCATCAATCACAATAGTGTGGCCTGCATTATCACCACCTTGGTAACGTGCAATCACTTCTGCATTCGCTGAAAGGAAGTCTGTAATCTTCCCTTTACCTTCATCACCCCATTGGGTACCTACAACAACAACTGAAGTCATAATCTTGTCTGAGCCCTCAGGCTCTTCCTTTCTCACATACATGGCAGGACTCTCACCTGCAATTATATCTTACAGTTTATTATAAGAAAAAATCGCCTTTTTATCAAGAAGAAACAATAGAAAGATTTGCTATTTCCAACTATTAAAAAATGATTTAGAAAAATAACTAGCTATTTATTGTTATATTGCCATAAAAAAGTAAGTTTGTTCGGAAATTAACTCAGACTATCTCAACAAGAAATAAAACCTTGTTTCATTATCATCTTTTCAAGATACAAACGATAAGCAACACGATAATGGTAAACGATAAAATCCCTACGACACCCAATGCCATATCTAACTAAATAATAAATCAAAAATTTAAAATGAAAATGTTCCCAGTCCCAACTATTACCAAAGAAAGTAGCATACTCTTCTTCGATACTGTCATAGAAATCAGTCATCTGATCATAAATATTTTGTAGCATAAGCATACACTCCTTTACTTTTTATGATCTTATTCTAACAAAAAATTTTAGGCTCTATAATATTTGTAGTGGGTAAATCCCCTATGGATATTATGGAGCCTATTTTGTTGTAGAAAAAAAGTCCCATAAGATCTATAATGAAAAGCGACAAAACAACTCATTAGAAAGATTCATATGGAACAATTACATTTTATCACAAAACTACTCGATATCAAAGACCCTAATATCCAATTTATAGATATCATCAATAGGGATAAACACAAAGAAATCATCGCTAGACTGGACTACGATGCTCCATCTTGTCCTTATTGCGGAAGTCAAATGAAAAAATATGACTTTCAAAAACCGTCTAAGATTCCTTACCTCAAAACGACTGGTAGGCCTACTAGAATTCTTCTGAAAAAGCGTCGTTTCAAGTGCTATCATTGCTCGAAGGTGATGGTCGCCGAGACCTCGCTCGTCAAGAAGAATCATCAGATTCCTCGTATTATCAACCAAAAGATTGCGCAAAAGCTGATTGAAAAGACTTCTATGACCGATATTGCCCATCAGCTTTCCATTTCAACTTCAACTGTCATTCGAAAGCTCAATGATTTCCACTTTAAGCATGATTTTTCTCGTCTTCCTGAGATTATGTCCTGGGACGAGTATGCCTTTACTAAGGGAAAGATGAGTTTCATTGCACAAGATTTTGATAATCTCAACATCATCACTGTTCTTGAAGGCAGAACACAGGCTATCATCCGAAATCACTTTCTGCGCTACGAGCGAGCTGTTCGTTGTCAGGTGAAAATCATTACGATGGATATGTTTAGCCCTTACTATGACTTGGCTAAACAGCTTTTTCCAAACGCTAAAATCGTGTTGGATCGTTTCCATATTGTCCAACATCTCAGCCGTGCTATGAGTCGTATGCGTGTCCAAATCATGAATCAGTTTCATCGAAAATCTCATGAATACAAGGCTACCAAGCGCTACTGGAAACTCATCCAACAAGATAGCCGTAAACTGAGTGATAAGCGATTTTATCGCCCTACTTTTCGCATGCACTTAACCAATAAAGAGATTTTAGACAAGCTTTTGAGCTATTCAGAAGACTTGAAACACCACTACAATGTCTATCAGCTCTTACTCTTTCACTTTCAGAACAAGGAGGCAGATAAATTTTTCGGACTCATTGAGGACAATATTAAGCTGGTTCATCCTCTTTTTCAGACTATCTTTAAGACCTTTCTAAAGGACAAAGAGAAAATCGTCAATGCCCTTCAGTTACCCTATTCCAACGCAAAATTGGAAGCGACCAATAATCTCATCAAACTTATCAAACGAAATGCCTTTGGATTTCGGAACTTTGAAAACTTCAAAAAACGAATTTTTATCGCTCTCAATATCAAAAAAGAAAGGACAAATTTCGTCCTTTCTAGATCTTAGCTTTTATTCAACCCACTACAGTTGACAAAGAGCCAAATTTTACACATTAACTATCAATTCCTGAATTGTTAAAATACCAACCTCAACAAGATCACAAATAGGAAAAAGTTGACAGAATAGGAATAAATTTACTACCTAAATTTTAAAAACTAAATTAATGGAAAGAATGGGATTCGAACCTCCGAACTCGAAGGAGTGGATTTACAGTCCTACTCCTTTAGCCACTTCATTATGAATTTTGTTAATAGGGATACCACAATACCTTTAAAGCAATGGTATACCTACCAGAATCCTTCTTAGAAACGTCACTTTAAGTACTATCATTGATCGAAAATGGAGGTTGATTAAACCTTTCTCACCAAAAAATAGTCTCTATAATATTTGTAGTGGGTAAATCCCCTATGGATATTATGGAGACTATTTTGTTGTAGAAAAAAAGTCCCATATCATCTATAATAAAAAGCGACCAAACAACTCACTAGAAAGATTCATATGGAACAATTAGATTTTATCACAAAATTACTAGACATTAAAGACCCTAATATCCAAATTATGGATATCGTTAATAGGGATACTCACAAAGAAATCATTGCTCAACTGGATTATGAGGCTCCACTTTGTCCTGATTGTGGAAGTCAAATGACTCTAGATAGATTATAAATTACATAACAAAAAAAGAGGACTAAACCTCTCTTAATTAACTACTCCGCCAGTAGGACTCGAACCTACGACATCATGATTAACAGTCATGCGCTACTACCAACTGAGCTATGGCGGAATAAAGCTAAGCGACTTCCATATCTCACAGGGGGCAACCCCCAACTACTTCCGGCGTTCTAGGGCTTAACTTCTGTGTTCGGCATGGGTACAGGTGTATCTCCTAGGCTATCGTCACTTAACTCTGAGTAATACCTACTCAAAATTGAATATCTATTCAAACCAAGAAAACCTTTCGCTTTCGTATTCTCAGTTACTTTGGATAAGTCCTCGAGCTATTAGTATTAGTCCGCTACATGTGTCGCCACACTTCCACTTCTAACCTATCTACCTGATCATCTCTCAGGGCTCTTACTGATATAAAATCATGGGAAATCTCATCTTGAGGTGGGTTTCACACTTAGATGCTTTCAGCGTTTATCCCTTCCCTACATAGCTACCCAGCGATGCCTTTGGCAAGACAACTGGTACACCAGCGGTAAGTCCACTCTGGTCCTCTCGTACTAGGAGCAGATCCTCTCAAATTTCCTACGCCCGCGACGGATAGGGACCGAACTGTCTCACGACGTTCTGAACCCAGCTCGCGTGCCGCTTTAATGGGCGAACAGCCCAACCCTTGGGACCGACTACAGCCCCAGGATGCGACGAGCCGACATCGAGGTGCCAAACCTCCCCGTCGATGTGAACTCTTGGGGGAGATAAGCCTGTTATCCCCAGGGTAGCTTTTATCCGTTGAGCGATGGCCCTTCCATACGGAACCACCGGATCACTAAGCCCGACTTTCGTCCCTGCTCGAGTTGTAGCTCTCGCAGTCAAGCTCCCTTATACCTTTACACTCTGCGAATGATTTCCAACCATTCTGAGGGAACCTTTGGGCGCCTCCGTTACCTTTTAGGAGGCGACCGCCCCAGTCAAACTGCCCGTCAGACACTGTCTCCGATAGGGATCACCTATCCGGGTTAGAGTGGCCATAACACAAGGGTAGTATCCCAACAACGTCTCCTTCGAAACTGGCGTCCCGATCTCTTAGACTCCTACCTATCCTGTACATGTGGTACAGACACTCAATATCAAACTGCAGTAAAGCTCCATGGGGTCTTTCCGTCCTGTCGCGGGTAACCTGCATCTTCACAGGTACTAAAATTTCACCGAGTCTCTCGTTGAGACAGTGCCCAAATCATTACGCCTTTCGTGCGGGTCGGAACTTACCCGACAAGGAATTTCGCTACCTTAGGACCGTTATAGTTACGGCCGCCGTTTACTGGGGCTTCAATTCATACCTTCGCTTACGCTAAGCACTCCTCTTAACCTTCCAGCACCGGGCAGGCGTCACCCCCTATACATCATCTTACGATTTAGCAGAGAGCTGTGTTTTTGATAAACAGTTGCTTGGGCCTATTCACTGCGGCTGACTTAAAGCCAGCACCCCTTCTCCCGAAGTTACGGGGTCATTTTGCCGAGTTCCTTAACGAGAGTTCTCTCGCTCACCTGAGGCTACTCGCCTCGACTACCTGTGTCGGTTTGCGGTACGGGTAGAGTATGTTTAAACGCTAGAAGCTTTTCTTGGCAGTGTGACGTCACTAACTTCGCTACTAAACTTCGCTCCCCATCACAGCTCAATGTTATAGAACTAAGCATTTGACTCAGTTCACACCTCACTGCTTAGACAGACACTTCCAATCGTCTGCTTTAGTTAGCCTACTGCGTCCCTCCATCACTACATACTCTAGTACAGGAATATCAACCTGTTGTCCATCGGATACACCTTTCGGTCTCTCCTTAGGTCCCGACTAACCCAGGGCGGACGAGCCTTCCCCTGGAAACCTTAGTCTTACGGTGGACAGGATTCTCACCTGTCTTTCGCTACTCATACCGGCATTCTCACTTCTATGCGTTCCAGCACTCCTCACGGTACACCTTCATCACACATAGAACGCTCTCCTACCATACCTATAAAGGTATCCACAGCTTCGGTAAATTGTTTTAGCCCCGGTACATTTTCGGCGCAGGGTCACTCGACTAGTGAGCTATTACGCACTCTTTGAATGAATAGCTGCTTCTAAGCTAACATCCTAGTTGTCTGTGCAACCCCACATCCTTTTCCACTTAACAATTATTTTGGGACCTTAGCTGGTGGTCTGGGCTGTTTCCCTTTCGACTACGGATCTTAGCACTCGCAGTCTGACTGCCGACCATAATTCATTGGCATTCGGAGTTTATCTGAGATTGGTAATCCGGGATGGACCCCTCACCCAAACAGTGCTCTACCTCCAAGAATCTCTAATGTCGACGCTAGCCCTAAAGCTATTTCGGAGAGAACCAGCTATCTCCAAGTTCGTTTGGAATTTCTCCGCTACCCACAAGTCATCCAAGCACTTTTCAACGTGCCCTGGTTCGGTCCTCCAGTGCGTCTTACCGCACCTTCAACCTGCTCATGGGTAGGTCACATGGTTTCGGGTCTACGTCATGATACTAATTCGCCCTATTCAGACTCGGTTTCCCTACGGCTCCGTCTCTTCAACTTAACCTCGCATCATAACGTAACTCGCCGGTTCATTCTACAAAAGGCACGCTCTCACCCATTAACGGGCTCGAACTTGTTGTAGGCACACGGTTTCAGGTTCTATTTCACTCCCCTCCCGGGGTGCTTTTCACCTTTCCCTCACGGTACTGGTTCACTATCGGTCACTAGGAAGTATTTAGGGTTGGGAGATGGTCCTCCCAGATTCCGACGGGATTTCACGTGTCCCGCCGTACTCAGGATACTGCTAGGTACAAAGACTATTTTAAATACGAGGCTATTACTCTCTTTGGCTGATCTTCCCAAATCATTCTTCTATAATCTTTGAGTCCACATTGCAGTCCTACAACCCCGAAGAGTAAACTCTTCGGTTTGCCCTTCTGCCGTTTCGCTCGCCGCTACTAAGGCAATCGCTTTTGCTTTCTCTTCCTGCAGCTACTTAGATGTTTCAGTTCACTGCGTCTTCCTCCTCACATCCTTAACAGATGCGGGTAACAGGTAGTACCTGTTGGGTTCCCCCATTCGGAAATCCCTGGATCATCGCTTACTTACAGCTACCCAAGGCATATCGTCGTTTGTCACGTCCTTCTTCGGCTCCTAGTGCCAAGGCATCCACCGTGCGCCCTTATTAACTTAACCTTATTTTCTGACCTTTCAGTCATAAACTCTTATTAATACTACAGCGTTTTCGGTTTATTTTCTTGTTACTATTTGATATAGATATTCAATTTTCAATGTGCATTACTTGGTGATCTCTCACCAATGGAGCCTAGCGGGATCGAACCGCTGACCTCCTGCGTGCAAAGCAGGCGCTCTCCCAGCTGAGCTAAGGCCCCACAAGACCTCTCAAGACTAAACAAGACCAATGCGCAGTTCCTTATCCTTAGAAAGGAGGTGATCCAGCCGCACCTTCCGATACGGCTACCTTGTTACGACTTCACCCCAATCATCTATCCCACCTTAGGCGGCTGGCTCCTTACGGTTACCTCACCGACTTCGGGTGTTACAAACTCTCGTGGTGTGACGGGCGGTGTGTACAAGGCCCGGGAACGTATTCACCGCGGCGTGCTGATCCGCGATTACTAGCGATTCCGACTTCATGTAGGCGAGTTGCAGCCTACAATCCGAACTGAGACTGGCTTTAAGAGATTAGCTTGCCGTCACCGGCTTGCGACTCGTTGTACCAGCCATTGTAGCACGTGTGTAGCCCAGGTCATAAGGGGCATGATGATTTGACGTCATCCCCACCTTCCTCCGGTTTATTACCGGCAGTCTCGCTAGAGTGCCCAACTGAATGATGGCAACTAACAATAGGGGTTGCGCTCGTTGCGGGACTTAACCCAACATCTCACGACACGAGCTGACGACAACCATGCACCACCTGTCACCTCTGTCCCGAAGGAAAACTCTATCTCTAGAGCGGTCAGAGGGATGTCAAGACCTGGTAAGGTTCTTCGCGTTGCTTCGAATTAAACCACATGCTCCACCGCTTGTGCGGGCCCCCGTCAATTCCTTTGAGTTTCAACCTTGCGGTCGTACTCCCCAGGCGGAGTGCTTAATGCGTTAGCTGCGGCACTAAACCCCGGAAAGGGTCTAACACCTAGCACTCATCGTTTACGGCGTGGACTACCAGGGTATCTAATCCTGTTTGCTCCCCACGCTTTCGAGCCTCAGCGTCAGTTACAAGCCAGAGAGCCGCTTTCGCCACCGGTGTTCCTCCATATATCTACGCATTTCACCGCTACACATGGAATTCCACTCTCCCCTCTTGCACTCAAGTTAAACAGTTTCCAAAGCGTACTATGGTTAAGCCACAGCCTTTAACTTCAGACTTATCTAACCGCCTGCGCTCGCTTTACGCCCAATAAATCCGGACAACGCTCGGGACCTACGTATTACCGCGGCTGCTGGCACGTAGTTAGCCGTCCCTTTCTGGTAAGATACCGTCACAGTGTGAACTTTCCACTCTCACACTCGTTCTTCTCTTACAACAGAGCTTTACGATCCGAAAACCTTCTTCACTCACGCGGCGTTGCTCGGTCAGACTTCCGTCCATTGCCGAAGATTCCCTACTGCTGCCTCCCGTAGGAGTCTGGGCCGTGTCTCAGTCCCAGTGTGGCCGATCACCCTCTCAGGTCGGCTATGTATCGTCGCCTTGGTGAGCCGTTACCCCACCAACTAGCTAATACAACGCAGGTCCATCTGGTAGTGATGCAATTGCACCTTTTAAGCAAATGTCATGCAACATCTACTATTATGCGGTATTAGCTATCGTTTCCAATAGTTATCCCCCACTACCAGGCAGGTTACCTACGCGTTACTCACCCGTTCGCAACTCATCCAGAGAAGCAAGCTCCTCCTTCAGCGTTCTACTTGCATGTATTAGGCACGCCGCCAGCGTTCGTCCTGAGCCAGGATCAAACTCTCATTAAAAGTTTGAGTTCTCACTCATTTCTGTCACTGACAGATTTATTGTTTTTTTCATTGTTCAGTACTACAACAATTGTTGTAGTGCCCTGCACATTGGTTCGTCTTGTTCAGTTTTCAAAGGTCTTTGTCACTCGCTTCTCTCAAGTGACAACTATATTAGTATATCACAGTCGCTTTCGCTTGTCAACACTTTTTTGAAACTTTTTTAAACTTTTTTCATCAAGTGTTTCATCTGCAACATACTATAGTCCGTACGGGATTCGAACCCGTGTTACCGCCGTGAAAAGGCGGTGTCTTAACCCCTTGACCAACGGACCTGAGTTGTTATTTTCAACTCTTACTATTATACCCACTTTTTAAACTTTGTCAACTACTTTTTTTATCTTTTTTCTATTTTTTTGTATGACTTCCTAATGTGTACGGATGTCAAACTCTTTAAACACAATACGTAAGTCTCTTAATACTCTTTGACGACCTCGGAATCGTTCATTTCTTAAGATGCGTTCTAACTCTTCTTGTTTCTCTTTACTTTGTTTGTTTCTATAATCCTTTAATGTTTCATGAAAGAGATAATAATCATCTAGCCACAGACCTCCCTCACTTATACGATGACTAATCTCACCTACTTCTTCATAGGGTTCTTTATCATATCTTCGTTTTTGACTTTCTTGCTTACGGATATAGTCTAGAATCCGATTTCGGAACTTGGTTTTGAAGTATTTACGTAAGCGTGGTATGTCTTCTATAAGTCCTTCTTCTTTACTAAGCAATTCATGTAAGCAGATCATCCCCTCTTGGTCCCAATCCGATAGCTCCCATAAATGGAGATGATATTCATTTCTACACTTGTATACAATTCCCTGGACTTCTTCATACAATTTTTTAAACATAACGTTCCCCTTTCTAGATACAGTCTAACAGATTCAAAAACAGTTTTGTCCTATTTTCCCGTTCTGTTCTCTACACCGCTTCAACTGCGCAAAAAAGAGAGGACAGGCCTCTCTCGGGGTTATTTTTCGTCATTCATTTTTGACTTTACTTCATCATAGGATAGTGCATGTGATTCCTCTTCGACTGTTTCAGGCATCTTTCCTGTTTCATAAAGAGCTTTAATTTGTATACTATCCAATGTTTCGTATTTCAATAATGCTTCTGCAATCAACTTGTGAGTTTCACGATTTGATTGGATAATTTCAGCAGCTTTATTTCGTGCTTCATTTAATAATGAACGAACTTCTTCGTCAATTTCATAAGCTGTTTGTTCTGAAATTGATTTTTGAGGACTCTGTGCACCAAACATAGCATGGTTTCCTTCATATTGTACTGGGCCAAGTTTTTCACTCATACCGTACTCTGTAACCATTGCACGCGCCATCTGAGTCGCTTGTTCAAAGTCGTTTGAAGCTCCTGTCGTTTGGACATTAAAGATAATTTCTTCAGCTACACGTCCACCCATTAAGCCAGCCAATTGCTCTTTCATATCTTCTTTAGATAGAAGCATTTGATCCTCTTTAGGAAGTGCAATCATATAACCTCCTGCACGGCCACGTGGTACGATGGTAACTTTATGAACAACACGGGCATTCGATAAGACTAGACCAACAATAGTATGTCCTGCCTCATGGTAGGCAACCAATTCACGTTCTTTTTGTGAAACTGTCTTATCTTTCTTAGAAGGTCCAGCAATAACTCTATCTTCTGCTTCATCAATATCTGAGGCATCAATGATTGATTTATTGCGACGAGCAGCAACTAAAGCTGCTTCATTCAAGACATTCTCTAAATCAGCACCAACAAAACCTGGAGTTTGTTGAGCCACTAATTTCAAATCAACATCTTCTGCTAAAGGCTTGTTCTTAGCGTGAACTTTCAAGATTGCTTCACGACCCTTAACATCAGGGCGACCAACCAAGACTTTTCTATCAAAACGTCCTGGACGCAGAAGGGCAGGGTCAAGTACATCTGAACGGTTTGTCGCAGCGATGACAATAATCCCTTCATTTCCCTCAAAACCATCCATCTCAATCAAGAGTTGGTTCAAGGTTTGTTCACGTTCGTCATTTCCTCCGCCAAGACCAACTCCACGTTGACGTCCAACAGCATCAATTTCATCGATAAAGATGATAGCTGGTGCTGCTTTTTTTGCATCTTCAAAAAGAGAACGAACACGACTAGCTCCAACTCCGACAAACATTTCTACAAAATCAGAACCTGAGATACTAAAGAATGGAACACCTGCTTCTCCGGCAACTGCTTTAGCAAGCAAAGTCTTACCTGTTCCCGGAGGTCCCTCTAGAAGAACACCTGCTGGAATACGAGCTCCAAGTTTTGTAAATCGTTTTGGATCTTTTAAGAATTCAACAACTTCAACTAGTTCTTGTTTTTCTTCCTCAGCTCCAGCAACATCTGAAAATCTTACTTTAATATCCTCTTTATTTGCGGCTTTAGCCTTACTACGTCCAAAACTCATCGGATTACGGCTATTATTCCCTCCCATATTTCCCATCATAGAGAATAGGAAGAAGAAAAGAATACCGAATGGCACAATTGATACAAGAATATTAATCCACATACCACTTGAACTTTCATGCTTAACAGTTACTTCCGCTTTATGATCAGAAGCAAGTTTTTGCAATTCAGATACTGTCGTATCTGAAGGAAGAATGATGCTTGAAAATTTCTCTACTGTTGTAGCAGAAGGAGAAAAGAACTGGATACCTGTTTCTTCTTTACTTGTTTTAGGATTTTTATAGACACCTGAAACTTCGATAACACTGCCATTTGGTTGGTAAGTCAATTCTTTTACATTGTCATCGGTAATTTCTTTTACCAATTCTGTATAATTAATTTGCTCACTTTTCCCTGCAACACTACCTGTACTAAAATACTGATAAGCTGTAACTAGGAAAAAAATAAGTAATAACCATAGAAAAGGATTTTTAATTAAACCATTATTTTGTTTTTTCATTAAAAATTGTTCTTTCTAATTTGAATACACTTCTTCTTTCAATACTCCAACATAAGGAAGGTTACGATAGTTTTCTTTGTAGTCTAAGCCATAACCTACTACAAACTCATTTGGAATAGTAAAGCAGGTATAGTCTGCCTCAATTTCTACAACACGCCCCTCTGGTTTATCCAACAAGGTTGCAATGTTAACAGAAGCAGCTTCTCTTTCAATAAACATATCTCGCAAATTCTTCAAAGTTTGTCCTGTATCAATGATATCCTCTACAAATAGAACATGTCTTCCTTTGATATCTTGAGTCACATCTTGCTTGATATTGATGACACCACTACTTGCTGTTCCACCATGGTAGCTAGAAACCATCATGAAGTCCATTTCAATATGTGTGTCGATATGTTTAACCAATTCAGCCATAAAAGGAATAGATGCTTTTAAAATCCCAACTAAGATTGGATTTTTTCCTGCATAGTCCTTAGTTAATTGAGCACCTAATTTTTTAGCAGCTT
The DNA here is from genome assembly GCF_046352925.1 of Streptococcus sp. KHUD_011. Taxonomy (GTDB): domain Bacteria; phylum Bacillota; class Bacilli; order Lactobacillales; family Streptococcaceae; genus Streptococcus. Next base: position 1,944,195 of record NZ_CP157578.1, read on the forward strand.
CTGTAATTTCATCGTGTGAAACGAGGATTTTTTTAATATCGTTTTCTAACATTTTTTTACCTATCTATTTTTTCTATATAAAGTACAGTGTTCATTATATCATTTTTCGTGTTTTTACTCAAATTACTGGTCGCAATTCCCAAAATTGAGACAATTTCACCAAATTGCTCAATAATCAGAGCTGATTTTCGCTTTTCCATAGGGATTTTCAAATCAATAAATAGACGTCTGAGTTTTTTTCTATGCCCATTTTGAATCAAAACATCTCCTGTTTTTCGATGACGAATGAGTATTGATGTTTCTCGTGAAACAGGTATTTGTTGAATTGATTCACCTTCTAAAGGAAGTCCGAAGGAAAATGTGTATCCTTGATAAGTAACCTGATTTTGATAGTGTAACACAAGTTCCTCTTCCTTTTCATCAGCCTGAGGACTGATTTTACAAATCCGAAACTGTTGATACTCTTTTACTAATTCATAACCATTTTTAAGCGGATGACGATACTGGCTTTTAGTTTTTAAAATCTGTCGAACTTCATCAAACTGAGCTTTTGTAAGATTCAAATCTGGAAAACGATTCAGATAAGTTTGAAGTAAAACTCTTTGTGTGGACTCAGAGTAAGACAATAGCTGCTCTACATTTTCTATATCAATATTCTTTGATAATTCAGCTATGGCTAAGTCATAATCTAAAATTTCATTTCCGATTCTCAATATTGCATCTCTAAATCGAGGATTTTCTTTTTCCAATTCTGGTAAGTAAGAGTTTCGAATACGATTGCGAAAATAATAATTTTCCTTATTTGATGTATCTTCAAAATGAAAAATTGGTGGAAAATCTTTTTTTTGAAAATGCAAGAAGGGACGAATGATTTCTATCTCTCCGACTACTTGCTTCTCCTTAATTCCTGATAGATAGCGCAAACGAGTGCCTCGAATCAAGCGCATCAAAATCGTTTCCACCTGGTCATCAGCATGGTGAGCAGTGACTAAAGCTGTCGCACCTATCTTTTTCATGACTTTTTTAAAAAATTCATAACGAAAATCTCGAGCACGCGCTTCCGAAAATTCTCCTGAAAAATTGCTGATATAAATAGGAAGCTCTGCTTCAGCAGCTAACTTCCTTAATTCCTTTTCTTCCCAATCTGATTCTACTCTCTGCTTATGATTCACATGAGCTAGAATCAATTCAATTTCTAACTCTCTTTGATAAGTAGATAATACCTTAAATAGAAACATAGAATCTAATCCACCAGAAAGAGCTAACACCACCTTAGCATGTTTTTTGAAATATCCCTTATTGAGAAAATAATTTAAAAAATCTTGTTCTCTCATTTTAGAACCTCATAAACATCTTTGGATATCTTAGAAATCGTATCATAATCAGAATTCTTTGTGAAAATAGAAAGAATAAATGGAGAATCTGCATAGACAACACCTGTATCATGCTTAAATTCGTCTGCATCTCCAATTTTATGAGCTACTTTAACAGATACACCTTTGGCAATTCGCTCATTATCAAAATCTGTTTTAGTTAAAGACTCCAATACAAATCCATTTTGATTATAAATTGCTTCCATAACCTTCCCAGCCATTTTAGAAGAAATCAATTTTTCTTTTGAATCCCAATCATCTCCCATAATAGCAGACATCTTGGATTTAAATGTGGCATCAGATTGGTTTGAAATGTAATATCCCAATAAATTATGAGCTACATTATCAGATTCTTTTGATACTTTCGTAATTAAATCCTTTAGAGAGTATTCTTTATTATCCTCTTTTTTAGGAAGACTCCCACTTCCCTCTGGTTTATAAGAACCTGGAAAATCATTGACTGCAGACACATATTTTACAGTCGTGTCTAACTGATAAAGACCCTCATTTATTTTTTCTTGCGTATAATAAAGATAAGGTAGTTTTAAAACACTAGCTGCATACATCTTTTCATCTTGATTGATACCAGCTTCTTTCCCAGTAGTCAGTTGCTTAACATAAATAGAGAATGATTCCTTCTGATATTTTTCAGATAACATTTCTTGGACTTTACTTATCCGATTATCTTCTTCAGAAGTTGATTCCTTATCTACCCATCCAGCTTGATCAATATGTAGAAATTCTCTTCCTTCTACAAACATGGTCTTGTCGATTGATACTTGCGAATAAGCTGATAAGGATGATTTCACTTCTTTTAAGTCATAAGGGCTATTATACAGTTTAAAATCAGATTCTAACCATACTTTTTTGATTGTAGGAGTTACCTCTGACTGATCATATAAAAATCGTTTGTCCGCAGCTATAAATTGGTGGTTGGATAACTTAAATACTGGAATTCCCTGTTTATTTAAGCGCCACTCGGTTATTTGGAAACTTGTTTTTGGAGTTAATTTTCCAGATTCCACTACTAAATCTTCATTCGCATAAACAGGAACCTCTCCATAAACCATGGGAGAACTTAATTTTTCTCTAAAATAAATACCAAAGTCAGATTGTGAAAGGTAATAAATTTCTTTCGAAGTATAGACGACTTCTTTTTCTGTGCTAACGACTTTTGAGATGGTCAAAAAACTCGGTAGCAACAAAATAATTAAGAATTTACGCATTCTTCCTTTCCTTTTCTTCTTGTAAACGCAATAATTGATTTTTTTCAGCCAACTCTTCCAGCTTTTCATCCGATAGACTCAAAAATTGCTCTATTACATCTAATAAATTTTCCATTTCATCACCTTGGAAGCAAGTCAGGAATCGTATAAACGGCTTCCCGATTCTTAGAATAATAATATTTTGCACGCATGTATTTAGCAGCGTAATCTTCATCTTTCAACTTTGTGGCAAAAGCTGTTTCCTTCTCCTTTTCCTCACTCAAGGTTTGATACTGAGTTTGCAAGTCTGATAACTGTTGACGTCTTTGGAGTAATTGGTAATAGCTTTGAGCAAGATTATAAGTTGGTAAAATGAACAATAAAATCATCAAAATAAGAATCCAACCCATGAAACGATTCCGTTTTTGTCGTTCCTTCATCAGATAACGACGACGTTGGTGTTCATTTTGAATAAAAGAATTATTCAATTGTACGATATTTTTAGACATTTTCTTCTACCCGTGTTTCACTGATAATTTCATACATGCCTGCTGCATCTTCTTTTTTTGTACTATCTTTCATCTCTAGTACTTTTACAAGTAGCAACTTATTCCCAAAGCGAATTTCAACTTGGTCATTAACTTTCAAATCCGTTGAACTTTTTGCCAAGATTCCATTTACCTTGATTCTACCTTTATCAGCTACTTCCTTTGCGACTGTACGACGCTTGATAATTCTTGATACTTTTAAATATTTGTCTAATCTCATTTTTATTACCTCAAATTATTATTGTACCATTTTTATCCATTTTATAGAAGAAAAATGTTAAAGGGAATTGCCTTCTTTTGACTCTTTTATCTCTAATAAACTTTCTCCAAAAATGAGCAGACCTTCTAAAATTTCATAGTCCTTCTTGTTTCGGACATCAAATACAACTTCCATTAATCCCTTATTCTCAGCTATGGCTGCTTTTAGGTTTGTTGCAGATAAAGCTTTAAAATAATCTTGAGCTAAAAACAGTCGTTGAGTGACTTTTTCAAATTGAACTGTAATCTTATTCTCTTTTCTTTCAACACGTTGAACAAATACCTTGTCCAAGTATGACTTGACTAGACCAATTTCTAAAAGATAAGCTACAACGTCTGGGTATTCTCCAAAGCGGTCCATCAACTCTTCCTGTAACTCTTCATAATTGACACGATTGTCAATTTGACGAATTTTCTTGTAAATTTCGATCTTATGTCGTTGGTCAGATATATAAGTATCAGGAAGATAGGCATCAATTTGCAAAATCAATTCGGCATTTCCTTTGGTTCTTGTGTTCCCATTACCATGTCGTTTAGCAATAGCTTCCTCTAGTAACTGCGAATACAATTCAAAACCAACAGAATCAATGAAACCAGACTGAGACTTGCCTAAAAGATTTCCTGCTCCACGAATCGAAAGATCTCGCATAGCAATCTTAAATCCGGAACCCAATTCTGTAAATCCTTTGATTGCCTCTAATCTCTTTTCAGAAACTTCACTGATTGATTTTTCTGGACGATACATGAGATAGGCATAAGCAATACGATTACTACGTCCAACTCTTCCTCTTAACTGATACAAGGTTGACAAGCCCATATGATCTGCATTTTCAATAAATAAAGTATTAGCATTTGGAATGTCCACCCCTGTCTCAATAATGGTAGTTGTCACCAAAATATCATACTGACCTTCAATGAAATCTAATAACGTATTTTCTAACTGAATCTCACTCATTTGCCCATGAACATACCCAATCGAAGCCTCTGGAATCAACTCCTGTAATTCTGAAACCTTTTGGTCAATCGTGTCAACTTTGTTGTAAAGATAGTAAACTTGACCTCCACGCTCCATTTCACGCAAGACAGCATCACGAATGACACTATCATTCTTTTCCAAAACATAGGTTTGCACTGGATAACGATTAGTCGGCGGAGTTTCAATAACAGACAAATCTCTGATTCCCAGCATAGACATATGGAGGGTACGAGGGATTGGCGTAGCGGTCAAGGTTAGGACATCCACTTGTTTTTTCAATTCTTTCAAGGTTTCCTTATGCTTGACACCAAATCTCTGTTCTTCATCAATAATCATCAATCCCAAATCAACAAACTCAACATCTTTTGACAAAACACGATGGGTTCCAATCAAAATATCTACTTGACCCTTTTTCAATTTTTCAAGTGTCTCTGCCTGCTCTTTTTTACTTCTAAAGCGACTCAACACATCAATATTAACTGCAAAATTTTGGAATCGTTCCTTAAAATTCGTATAGTGCTGTTGCGCTAAAACCGTCGTCGGAACTAAAACGACAACCTGTTTGTGATCATTGACTGCCTTAAAGGCTGCACGCATAGCAACTTCAGTCTTTCCAAAACCAACATCCCCAACTAAAAGTCGATCCATTGGCTGAGAATCCTGCATATCTCTCTTAATTTCCTCAATACTACGAAGTTGATCATCCGTTTCAACATAAGGGAAGGCATCGTCAAAAGCATGTTGATCTTCATCATCAGCTGAAAAAGCAAAACCCTTCAACTGACTACGTTCAGAATAGAGTTTAATTAAATCATCAGCTATATCCTCTACCTGATTCTTAACTTTTTGCTTGGCCTTTTTAAAATGTCCGTCATTTAATTTATTGAGTTTTGGAGCTTTACCATCACTTGAAACATATTTGGACAATAGATGAATCTGTTCCACGGGTATGGAGATTTGATCCCCATTTTGATACTGGACACTGACATAATCACGATGGATTCCTTTGATTTCAATGGTTTCAATTCCTAGATATTGACCAATTCCATGGATATGATGGACAACGTAATCTCCTTTTTCAAGTTCATTGTAATCTTTTAATCTCTCTGCGTTTGAAACATGTTGTCTTCGAAAACGACGTTTCAATTTCTTTTGAAAAATCTCATGTTCAGTTATCAATAAAACCTTTTCATCTACAAAATGAAAACCATGTCTGAGATTACCCTCGATTAAGTTTACAGATTCTTTACAAACACTTGACTTATCTCTAGAATCCAATTTAATCTGGTATTCCTCTAAAACATCCTCCAATGTTTTACTTCCCATTGAATTGCTAGACTGCAGGATAATAGTATAATCCATTTTTTTGTATCGCTCAATTTCCTCTTTTAGAAAAGAAAATTGATTGAAAAACTCCTGCATAGGATATTGATTAAATTGATAAATTTGGTCAAACTTGAGATTGCCTAACCCCTTTTGCAGATTAGAGAAAAAGGTAACCGGACTCTGCTTTTTATAGATTTGCTCTGTATCTGCAAAATACTGCATCTCAGAAAATGCTTTACTGTTCTGTAATTCTTCTGTAAAGTATTGCGCTAATTCTCTTTCAAATACTTCATACTGATTCATTAATTTTTGATAATCATCAAAGAATATTGGGGTATCTTTTTCAATATAGTCAAAAACAGTCCATGTCTTGTCATAACACAAAAATAAAAATTTCCTTGAATCAGAATGAATTTGTTTTTGGTGAAAACTTGAAAGAATTTCTTCTAGGTATGATTTTAAAATAGGTAAAGTTTTTGAAATTTGTTTTTCTAAAGCTGACTGTCCTCGTTGATAATTCTTTTCTCTCAAAAGCATATCACTAGCTGGAAAGATAGTGAGTTCTGTCTGATTTTCTTTCGATAATTGTGTTTCGACTTCAAATGACCTAATACCATCGACTTCATCACCAAAAAACTCGATTCGGTAAGGTTCTAACTGGGATATTTCAAAAATATCTAAAATATCTCCTCGCAGACTAAATTCTCCTTGAGTTTGTACTTGTGTAACTTTTCGATAGCCTATCTCCTTTAACTGATGGATAAGCGCATGTTGGTCATATTCTTCACCAACTGAGATTGTTACAATACTATCTTTGAATACATTTGGAGACGGTAAAATCAATCGACTTGCTGCAATATTACAAACTAAAATCCCTTTCTTAGATGAATCAGTCAAAAAACGCAAGGCTTCAACCCGTGAAATGATTTTTTCTTGTGAAGACATCAAAAACTCGACCATAGGGGAATCATCTACCAAAAATGGATAGACAAGTTCCTCACCCAAGATAGAGATAAGATCACTAACAAGTCCTTCTGCTTCTCCATAAGTTGACGTCAGTAAAACAATCTTATCTTCTTTTTCTAAACTGCTTGCAATTGCAAGAGCCTTAGTAGACGTTGATAAACCAAGTATTAGTTGTCTTTTCTTATCTGTTAAACTTTGATGCCATTTTTTGATTTGATTATTTTCTGAGAATAAATCTAATAAGGTCACCATTTATCCGTTATACCTCTGCATTGTTTTCTCAAAGTTTTTTTCTTGTAAATAATCATTTACAGCTTCGTCAACCTTGTCAATAGACTGTAAAATACCGATATAATCATCCTGGTCAAAGGTACTCAAAACATGGTTAACAACTGACATTCCATTTTTAGGTCTTCCGATTCCAATCTTAACACGATTAAATGTCTGGGTTCCAATATGTTGAATAATAGACTTGATACCATTATGACCACCTGCGGATCCCTTTGCTCTTAAGCGAATCTTTCCAACTTCCATGTCAAGGTCATCGTAAATGATGAGTAAATCTTCAATATCCAAACCATAATAAGTTAATAAAGCATGAACCGCTTTTCCACTTTCATTCATAAATGTCGTTGGTTTGACAAGATAAATTTTTTCTCCATTTAGGAAAAAGGATGCTAGGTCAGCTTGAAATATATTATCATGTTTAAAAGTGACATTTTGTTTTTTAGCTAATTGGTCAATCAGCATAAAACCAACATTGTGTTTTGTTTCAAAATATTTATCCCCTGGATTGCCCAAGCCTACAAGTAATTTGGTCATTTATTTTTCCTTTCAAAAGCCAAAAGGGTTGGAATTTTTTTCCAACCTAATTGACACTATTTATTAATTTTTTTAGACATTAAAGCGGAATTCCATGATATCGCCATCTTGAACGATATATTCTTTTCCTTCTTCACGCAAGCGTCCAGCTTCTTTTACGGCCTTTTCAGATCCGTATTTCACTAGATCCTCATATGACATGGTTACTGCACGAATAAAGCCTTTTTCAAAGTCTGAGTGGATAATACCAGCTGCTTGAGGAGCCTTCATACCACGTTTGAAGGTCCAAGCGCGAACTTCTTTTTCACCAGCTGTGAAGTAAGTTCCCAGTCCAAGCAAGTGGTAAGCTGCACGAGTCAACTTGTCAACTCCTGATTCTGTCAACCCAAGTGCTTCAAGAAACTCTTGCTTGTCCTCTTCGTCTAACTCAGAAATTTCTTCCTCAGCACGCGCAGAAATAACGACTACTTCAGCATTTTCTGTCGCTGCAAATTCACGAATTTGTTTAACATAGTCGATAGAATCAGGTTCTGAAACCACATCCTCGTCCACATTGGCAACATAGAGAACTGGTTTAGTCGTCAAAAGGAAGAGACCTTTTACAACCTTTTGTTCCTCATCTGTAAATTCAATAGTTCGAGCTGATTTCCCATCTTCAAGGACTGGTTTAATCTTTTGAAGAACATTGAATTCTTCCACAGATTCTTTATCTTTTTGCGTACGTGCCATCTTTTCTACACGCGCATAACGCTTATTAACTGACTCTAAGTCAGCAAGAATCAACTCCAGGTTAATGGTGTCAATATCCGCAAGTGGATCCACAAAGGCATCTTCACGTCCTTGCTCACGCATAACATTTTCATCATCAAAAGCACGAACTACGTGAACAATCGCATCTACTTCACGGATATTAGCCAAGAATTTATTCCCTAACCCTTCTCCTTTTGAAGCTCCTTTTACAATCCCTGCGATATCTGTAAATTCAAATGTTGTTGGAACTGTCTTTTTAGGAGTAATCATTTCAGTTAGTTTTTGTAGACGTTCATCTGGAACTTCTACCATTCCAACGTTTGGATCAATCGTCGCAAATGGGTAGTTTGCTGCCTCTGCTCCTGCTTTTGTAATTGCATTAAATAGTGTTGATTTACCAACGTTTGGCAAACCAACGATACCTGCTGTTAAAGCCATATTTTCTCATTCTCCGTTTTCATTTCAATCCCTAATATTATAACACAAAAAGGGAAAACTTGCTAACCCTCTAACTAAGTGTTCTCATACTCTTCGAAAATCAAATTCAAACCACGTCAACGTCGCCTTGCCGTACTCAAGTACAGCCTGCGGCTAGTTTCCTAGTTTGCTCTTTGATTTTCATTGAGTATCAGTCAATAATTTTATTCATCTTTCGATCAAAATCATAGCGTCCCATCATGACAACATGGTCACAATTACTGCATTTGATTTTGATATCTGCTCCAACACGTGTAATTTCCCAACGATTTGCTTTTTTACCAGTTGACTTGATTGTACAAGCGTGTGGTTTTTTCATCTCAACAAAATTTCCAACTTGA